>CAZEAV010000070.1:0-9071 GCA_964510215.1 uncultured Iamiaceae bacterium | reverse complement strand
GGTGCGCACCAGCAAACCCAGTACACGTGGGCGGGGCGGGGTGACGCCCGGCGTTTCTGACGCGCGTGTCATGTTTGCGTGCCCGCTGCTACGTTGACGCCCGTGACCACGACGACGGCGCAGCCGCACACGGTGACCCGGTGAGAGCACTCGTGTTCGGGGTGACTCCGGAGCCTTGGGACGCACCCGAGCACGCCACCCCGCTGGCCCGCAACCTCGCCACGTCCCCGGTCGCGCTGCGCGAGGTGCCCGATGCCCACCCCCTGCGCGACGACTGGGTGGTGCTCCGCCCCCGCCTGACCGGCATCTGCGGCTCCGACGCCAAGCAGGTGCTCGGCGATTTCGAAGGCGACGCCGACTCGGCGCTCAGTGGGATGGCCACGTTCCCCCAGATCCTGGGGCACGAGGTGGTGGCCGACGTCGCCGAACTCGGCCCCGGGGTGGATAGACCGGGCAGAGCCGGCGGGTCGGGCAGAGTCGGCCGTGCGAACGGAGCGGACGGGTCGGCCGGCGTGGCCGTCGGGATGCGGGTCGTGGTGAACCCGTGGCTCGGCTGCACCCCCCGCGGCGTGACCGAGCGGTGCCCGGCGTGCGCCGCGGGAGACCTGAGCCTGTGTGAGCACTTCGACGCCGGGGGCATCGCCACCGGCATCCACCTGGGAACCTCGCGCGACGCCGGTGGCGGCTACGCCGAGACGATGGCGGCCCATCCCTCGATGCTGCACCCGGTTCCCGGCGACATCCCCGACGAGGTCGCCGTGTTCGCGGACCCGTTCGCGGTCGCGCTGCACAGCGTCACCCGGCATCCGCCGACGACCCCGGACGACCGCGTGCTCGTCTGGGGTGCCGGGGCGCTCGGGTTGTGCACGGTGGCGATCCTGCGGGCGCTGCACCCGCGCACCCGCATCGCCGTGGTGGCCCGGTTCGACGCGCAGGCCGACCTCGCCGCGGCGCTCGGCGCGGACCACGTGGTGCGGATGGGTAGCCAGGCCGAACTGCTGGAGGAACTGGCCGGGTGGTCCGGCGGACGGCTGCGGGAGACGATGGATGGCCTCGACGGCCTGCCGCTGTGCCTGCCGGGAGGCATCGCCGTCGCGTACGACACCATCGGCAAACCCGGGACACTCGAGATCGAGGCTCGCGTGCTCGCCGCCCGGGGCACGATCGTCGTGACCGGGGTGCACGTGCCGGGCCGCTGGGAGTGGTCGCCGCATTATTTCAAGGAGATCGGCATCGTCGGCTCGAACGCGTTCGGCGTCGAGCAGGTCGACGGTGTCCGGGCCCACGCAATCGACCACTACCTGAACCTGGTCGCCACCGGCCGCATCGATTTGTCGGCCATGTTGACCCACACCTTCGCCCTGAGCGACTGGCGCGACGCGTTCCTGGCCCTGGCCGACCAGGCGACGAGCGGCGCGATCAAGGTCGCGATCGACCCACGGAGATGACCACCATGTTCGACCCATTGGACGCGGAGGAAATCACAAGCGTGGTGGCGGCCGCACGGGCCACGGACCGGCTCGGCGAGGGGGCGTGGTTTGCCACCGTGGCCCTGGACGAGCAGCCCGGGACCGACGCCGCACGCCTGGGCGCGCCCGAGGACGCCGATCCCCCACCGCGGGTCGCCCGGCTGTCCATCGTGAACGGTCCCGAAGCCGCGCTCGTCGAGGCCCGCATCGACTGCGCCACCGGCGAGATCGTCGCCTGGGAGGAGTGCGACGACGTCCGGCCCGCCCTGGGAATGGGCGAGTGCCTCATCGCCATGGCCGCGCTGTACGAGAGCGCCGACTTCCGGGCCGCGCTCAGCATTCGGGGCATCGGTGACATCGACGAGGTGCAGATCGACCCGTGGCCCGCGGGCGCTTTCGCGGATGATCACGCGGACGGCCGGCGGGTGGCCCGCTGCCTGTGCTACCACCGCCCAACGAAGGCGTCGAACCCCTATGCCCGACCCATCGAGGGGCTCACGCCCCTGGTGGACATGGCCACCGGCGAGATCCTGGACATCGGCGACCGCCGGGTGGTGCCGGTGCCCACCGAGGACGGCAGCTACTACCCCGAGGACCAACCGCACCTGCGGGACGACCTGCGGCCGCTGGACATCGTCCAGAGCGAGGGGCCGTCGTTCAGTATCGACGGGCACGTGCTCTCCTGGCAACGCTGGCAGATACACGTGTCGCTGGACGCCATCGAGGGCCTGGTGCTGCGCGACATCTCCTATGCCGACGGCCCGCGTGTTCGGCCGGTGCTGCGCCGGGCGTCGATCGCCGAAATGGTCGTCCCCTATGGCGATCCCGAGCCGTCCCAGGCGTTCAAGAGCGCGTTCGACGTGGGTGAATGGGGGCTGGGGCGCATGGCGAACTCGCTCACCCTGGGCTGTGACTGTCTCGGGGAGATCGCGTACCTGGACGCGGTGATCCCCGACGAGCACGGGCGCCCCATCACCATCCCGAATGCGATCTGCATCCACGAGGAGGACTTCGGGATCCTGTGGAAGCACGTCGAGTTGCACACCGGGCGCACCGAGGTCCGCCGCAACCGCCGGCTGGTGGTGTCCTCCATCGCCACGATCGGCAACTACGAATACGGTTTCTACTGGTACTTCTCCACCGACGGCACGATCGGTCACGAGACGAAGCTGACCGGCATCATGTCGCCCAAAGGGGTTGCCGACGGGGAGGAGTCGCCGTACGCGACGCTGCTCGCACCCGGTGTGGCTGCGGCCGTGCACCAGCACCTGTTCTGCGCCCGGCTGGACGTGTGTGTCGACGGGCCACGCAACGAGGTGTTCGAGGTCGACGTGGTGAGAGAACCTCCGGGAAAGGACAACCCGTTGGGCAACGCGTTCCGCCCGGTGGCCACGCGCCTGGAGACCGAGGCGGCCGCGCAGCGCGACATCGACGTGGCCAAGAGCCGCACCTGGCGGATCGTGAACCCCGAGGTGCACAACCGCCTGGGCGCGCCCACCGGGTATCAGCTCTCCCCGGGTGCGTCACCGACGCTGCTGTCGGACCCGTCGTCGTCGGTGTGGGCGCGTGCGGGTTTCGCCCGGCACAACGTGTGGGTCACCCCGGCCACCGACGGCCAGCTCCGTCCGGCCGGTGATCACCCCAACCAACACCCCGGTGACGGCCTAGTTGCCTGGACCGCCGCCGACCGACCGATCACGAACACGCCGATCGTACTGTGGCACACCTTCGGCATCACCCACATCCCCAGGCCCGAGCAGTGGCCGGTGATGCCGGTGGACGTGTGTGGGTTCCAGTTGGTGCCGTTCGGGTTCTTCGACGCCAACCCGGCAATGGACCTCCCCCCGTCCGCGCACGGCGACCACTGCCACTGAGGCTGCGCAGCGGTTTCGACGACGATCCGGCTCAGCCGGTGATCCCGTGTTCGGCGATGACATCGCCGGCCTCGCTACTGGGGCCCTGCCAGGAAACCGAACCACGGCGCAGCAGAACGGCACGGTCACACAGCGAGAGCGCGTGGGTGACGTGCTGCTCGACGATCAACAGCGCGGTGCCGGCTTCCCGGAGTCGCGCCAGATTCGCGTACACCTGGTCCACGACGATCGGCGCGAGCCCCAACGAGAGTTCATCGGCGATCAACAGCTTCGGGGACTCCACCAGTACCCGGGCCATCGACAGCATCCGCTGTTGTCCTCCCGACAGCGTCCCGGCGAGCTGGCGACGACGTTCGGACAGCACCGGGAACAACGCGTAGGCCTGGTCGAGTGCGGACGCCACGCCTCGTCTCCCCCGCGACGAGCGGAACGACAGCGTGAGGTTGTCCTCCACCGACAAGGTGGCGAACACCGACCGACCCTCGGGTGCGTGGGCGATCCCGGCACGTGCGAACCGCCACGTCGCCGAGCCGGTGAGATCGTCGCCGCCGACGAACACCCTGCCCTCGGTGGGTGCCACCAGGCCGCTCGCAACGCGGGCGACGGTGGTCTTTCCGGCCCCGTTGGGCCCCACGAGTGCCAGCGCGCCGCCCGGTTCCAGGGCGAGCGACACGTCGAAGAGCGCCCGGAAGCTGCCGTAGCCGGCGGCCACCGATCGCAGTTCGATGACCGGATTCACGTGGGACCCGCCGGAATGCCGAGGTAGGCCTCGCGCACCTCGGGGGATGCCAGCACTTCGGCGGTCGAGCCCTGGGACACCAGGTTGCCCGTGTCGATCGCGTAACAGCGTTCGGTGAAATCCGCCACGAAGTCGACGTCGTGTTCCACCAACAGCACGGCGAATCCCTGGGTGCGTTGGACATCCAGCAGGGTCCGCCCGAGATCCCGGGTCTCGTTCGGGTCCAGACCCGAGGTCGGCTCGTCCAGCAGCATCACCCGCGGTCGGATCATGAGCGCCCGGCCGACCTCCAGCAGACGCCCCTGGCCCAGGCTGAGGTGCTCGCTCGGCTCATCGGCCAACTCGGCCAACCCCAGCAGCGCCAGCACCCTCTCGCACGCTTCGATCTCGTCGGCTCTGGGGCGTCCCAGCCCCAGCAGGTCGCGGCCCAGCCAACCCTTTCGGCGACGCGTCCGCTCGGCGACCAGCAGGTGTTCCCGCACCGTGGCCTCGGCGAACAGCTCGATGCGTTGGAACGTCCGGCCGATCCCGAGGCGGGCCCGTTCGTACATGCGCAGGTGGCTGACATCGGTGCCGTCGATCTCGACCGCGCCGGAGTCGAGGGATTCCACCCCCAGAAGACAATTGAACAGGGTCGTCTTGCCGGCCCCGTTCGGCCCGATCAACCCGACTCGCTCCTGTGGTCCGACAGCCACCGAGACATCGGAGAGCGCTTCGATCCCCGCATAGGTCTTGGTGACGCCACGCCCCTCGAGTACGGGCGTCGGCATGGGCCCCTCGCTCATGGTGCGGCCCCTTCCCGGGTCGCGAGCGGGACGTCGTCGGGCTTGTCGCGCAGGAAGGCGACGTGGCGTTCGATCCAGGTGAACGCTTGGCGTTTCCCGTTCTCCACCAGGCCTTCGGGGTGTCGGGCGAACTGCAGCGCGCCGAGTCCGAACAGCACGAAGGTCCAGGTGCTCGACAGCGGGAAGAACGACGGCACCAACGACGGGCTCCGGCCGATCCACCCGATGAACACGCCGGACAAAAGGACCGCGTTGAACAACGAGAAACCGAAGCCGGCCTGGAGGGCACCCTCAATGGTCCGGGCGCCCAGGGAGACGACCAGCACCAGCCAGAACAGTCCGACGAACGGCGAGAAGTTGGTCTGGTAGTTGACATCCCCCTGCTGCATCGCCAGCAACCCGCCGCCGATCCCGGCGATGAACGCCGAGATCATGAACGCGGTGATGCGCGCCCGGGCCGGCGAGATACCGATGGACTCCGCGCCGAGGCCCGACCCGCGCAGGGCGCGCAGGGTCTGGCCGACGGTCCCGGAACGGATGAGCAGCACCAAGCCACCGAAGATCGCCAGCATGATCACCGCGAGGATCAGGAACCACTGGTTTCCACTCAACCCGAGATAGCCGTCGTCCACGTCCGGCGCCATGCTGATCGGGCCGATCGTCGGCCGGGGGACGCGGGTCAGGGTCCCGCCGACCCAGGAGAACTTCACCATCACCGAGTCGAAGAAGTACGCGAACGCCAACGTGGCGATCGACAGCCAGATCCCGCCCAGCCGCAGGACCGGGAACGCCAGGATCGCCCCGACGGCGGCGGCGATCACCCCGCCGACGATCATCGCCGGGAAGACCGACATCCCGAAATGGCTGGAGAGCTGGAGCACCGCGAACGCCCCGATGGCGGCGAACGTCCCCTGGCACAGCGAGATCTCGCCGGCGAAGCCGGTGATCACCGTGATCGAGAGGAAGATCAGGGTCATCACGACCCAGCCCGTCACCTGGTTCATCCAGAAAAGGTTCGCCCGGAAGAACACCACCAGCGCGACGGCGACGAAGAAGCACACCCAGAACCCGCGGGTCAGCCGCGTCAGGATGCGCGACCGGGTCAACGCCGCGGGTGCCGGTGGGGGCGGGTCGACGCCCGAGAGTGGGTCCGCCACCGCGCGACTCCGGCGGATCGCGGGCCAGCACACCAGCACCCCGAAGAGCACCACGAACGGCAGCGCCGGGGTCAGGTTCTGCTGGATCGTCAGCAGCCAGGGACGGGTGTCCGACCAGCGCGGAAGGAACGTCTCCAGCAGGGCCAGCGCCCAACCCAGGGCGATGCCCCCGATGAGCGCGCGGGGCAGGTCGGTCAGCTTGCCCACCGCCGCCGCCGCGATGGCGATCACCATCAGGTAGAAGAACTGGTTCGGATCGATCGAGTTGTAACTCGGGGCGATGAGGACGCCGGCCAAGCCGACGAAGAAGCTGGAAAGGGCCCAGGAGAATGACGACACCCGGTCCGCCCGGACCCCGTTCAGCTCGGTCATACGGGGGCTCTCCACCACCGCCCGCATCCGCAGGCCGATCGCGGAGTAACGGAACAGGAGTGCCAGGCCGCCCATGACGATCACGGCGACGCCGATCATCGTCAACTCGTCACGGCTGAGCTTGTAGACGCCGAAGACGCTGTAGTACACGTCCGCGCCGTGGGGCACGATGCCGACGGGTGTCTGACCCTGGACGGGCTCGAACCCGATGATCAGGTCGAACAACCTCGGCAGCGCGACTGCGAGACCGATCGTGATCACCAACTTGGCGACGGTCGACGCGTGGTGGAGCCGGCGGAACACGAACCGCTCCAGGACGATTCCGATCCCGGGGGCGAGCAGGAAGACCGACACCACCAGCGACGGGATGATCGGCCAGCCCCAGTTGACCCGACACTGGAAGTACATCGCGCCGGAGACATAGGCCTGGGCTCCCAGCGCCAGGTTGAAGACCCCGGAGGTCTTGTAGGTGAGGACCAGTCCGAGCGCCAGGAGCGCGTAGATCGTCCCGGGCGGTGTCCCCTGGAGGAGCGCCCGGAGCACGTCCGATCCGAATGCGGCCCCCAGAATCACTTCGGTCGCTACCGAATCAGTGGAAGTTCGTCTGCTTCGGTTCCGACCAGGACAGGTCGTCTCCCGGCCAGCATACCCACGGCTTCTCGGGACTCTCGAAGTCGGGGATGGTGAACTTTCCGCTCTTCACCACGACCAACGTGGCGCAGTTGGGCCCGGGGTTTCCTTGCAGGCGGGTCTTCTGGGTGAACGTCGCGTGACCGTGGGTCCAGTCCTGGGGAGGCGTGAGGCCCTCGGCGGTCCAGTGGTCGAACGAGTTGGTTGCCTGGATCACCTTGTTGCGATCGAACTGTGGCCCTGCGGCGAGCAGGCCGTCGAACGCGAGGGATGCGTTGAGCCATCCCACCATGGCCAGCTCGTTCGCCGACCCTCCCTGCTTGGTCACCCATTTCTTGAACTCGCCGAGGGAGGAGTTCCCGGCCGCGGCCTGGAACGGACGGAACTGTGCTTCGATCATGTCGCCGTCGAAGAGCGAACCGGCCTCGGAAACGGCTTTCTCGTCGTAGCACTGCTCGCAGAAGATCGTCGTCGACTCGAGCATCCCCTGACGCTTGAGTTCCTCGGCGAGCGTCTTCACGGCGTTGAAGTCGAAGCACGTCATGATGAAGTCGACCCCGGCCTTTTTCATCGCGGTGACCGCCGGTCGGACCCCGTTGGTGAGCCCGTAGTCGAGATCGTTGTTCAGGTACGCGAACTTGACCCCGCTCTGCTTCGCGTACTTGTCGAAGCTCTCTTTCGCGGCGCTGGCGCAGTTCTTGGAGGCGTCCTGGAAGCCGTAGCCGAGCGCCGCGGCCTTGTGGGCTCCGGCCATCTTGGCCGCGTAGGGGAGTATGCGACGCGTGCACCCGACACAGCCCAGTGGCAGGCTCAGGAAGATGCTGTCGCGGTTGGCGGCCTGGTCGGCCGGCACCCCCCAGGCGTAGGTGGGGACGTGCGCGTCGTAGAGCGAGTTCCATCCTTTGCCGAGCAAGGTTGCCTGGAACGTCCCGAAGACATCGCTCCCCGAGGCGATCTGGTCGTTGGCCTCGTTCGCCTGGGCCAGGGCGGGGCCCTCGACCTTGGAGATCTTCAGTTTCCGGCCGTAGATCCCGCCCTGGGAGTTGCGGTAGGCGAAGTACGCCTTCACCCCGTTGGTGTAGCACTTGAGGATGCAGATCCCGAGTGGGCTCTTCTCGGTGGCGACCAGCTCGTAGGAGATGGTGGAGTCGGTCACGCCGGGCACCCCGGAGATCGTCTTGTGAACGTTCCGATTCTTGGCTCCGCCGTTGGTCGGTGCGGTGGTACCCGTGGATGCGCCGCCGCCACTCTTGGCGTTCCCACAGCCGGCGACGATGAGGACCAGGGCGGCCAGAACGGCGGCCGAGCGCAGGGAGATTCGGTTCACAGCGGCTCCTCGGAGGGACTCGGACAAAAGCTGACGCTAGAGTTAGAAACCAGCGTAGCTCAGTCGACGTAGGTGTGGAGGCCAAGTCGTGACACCCCGAAGCGGCGCCGTGCAACTCGACGGTTCGACCGTACTTCTCACCGGAGCGTCGTCGGGGATCGGCGCGGCCAGCGCGGTCGCACTCGCCGAATGCGGGGCGACGCTGTGTGTGGCCGCCCGTCGCGCCGACCGCCTGGACGAGGTGGTGGAACAGTGTCGTCGCCACACGCCGAACTCGCGGAGCTGGGCCGTGGATCTAGCCGATCCCGATGCCGCGGCGGCCCTGGCACGGGAGGTCTGGGACACGATGGGCGGCATCGACGTGGTGATCAACAACGCCGCCGCACCCAAGCGGCGCAGCGTCACCGAGCTCGACGCGGCCGAGATCGAGGCCATCATGACGCTGAACTTCCACTCGCCGGTCCGACTCTCCCTGGCCGTGCTGGATCGCATGCTGGCACGTGACCGGGGCCTGATCGTGAACGTGGCGAGTTTCGCGGGACGGGTCGGGGTGATGGGCGAAGCGGCCTATTGCGCGTCGAAGTTCGCGCTGTGCGGGTGGAGCGAGTCCATGGCGCTGGATCTGTGGCACACCGGGGTGGGCGTTCGGTTGATTCTCCCCGGCGCGATCGCCACGGAGATCTGGGACCAAGCCGACAACGACCCGCCGCTCTATGAC
>CAZEAV010000069.1:5810-9081 GCA_964510215.1 uncultured Iamiaceae bacterium | reverse complement strand
GTGGCGACCAGCACGGCGCGGCCCCGCGCGGCGAGCCCGGCGATCGCCGCGGCGAGGTTGGCCTTGGCGTCGTAGTCGAGTCCGCGGGTGGGTTCGTCGAGCAACACCACCGCCGGTGCCGGGGCCAATTGGATCCCGAGGACCACTGCCAGCTTCTGACCTTCGGAGAGGTCGCGGGGGTGCGCGTCGTCGGCGATGCCGGGTGCGAACCGGTCCACCAGCGCGCGGGTCGTGCCCGCGGGCACGCGCGACTCACGGTCGGCCTGCGCGCACTCGGCGGCGACGGTGTCCAGATACAGCAGGTCCGACGGGGTCTGGGGCACCAGCGTCACCCGGCCGCGCGGGGCGGTGCCGGGCCGATCGCTCCCGGCGACGCCGTCGATCTCGACCCTGCCCGCCCGGCGCGGGCCCGCACCCGACAGGGCCCACAGCAGCGACGACTTGCCCGAACCGTTGCGGCCCATCAGCGCGGTGATCTGCCCCGTGGCCAGTTCCAGATCCACGCCGGCCACGGCCGCGAGGTCGCCGTAGCTCACCACGACGCCCCGGGCACACAGCGCCGCAGGGTGGCCGGTCGCGGCTGCCGGCGCCACTACGACGCCACCGGCCGAGGTGTGGTGGGGGTTGCCCCGGTCGGGAACGGCCCGTCCGACCAGACGCTCCCGCAGGGGCCCCGCCGCCCGTCGGGCATCGCGCACGCTGAGTGGCAGCGGGTCCCACCCGGCGAGTCGCCCGAGTTCCACGACCGGCGGCGCGACCGGCGATGCGGCGAGCATCTCGGCCGGGGCACCGTGGGTGACGGTGCCGTCGCCGTCGAGCACCACGACGGAGTCCGCGTACTGCACGACGCGCTCCAAGCGGTGCTCGGCCACGAGCACCGTGATGCCCAGGTCGTGGACCAACCGGGTGATCGTGGCGAGGACCTCTTCGGCCGCGGTCGGGTCCAGCGCCGAGGTCGGCTCGTCGAGCACGAGCACCGACGGCTGCACGCAGAGCACCGAGCCGATCGCAACCCGCTGTTGCTGCCCGCCCGACAAGTCGGCCAGCGGGCGGTCCCGCAGCTCGGCGAGGCCGAGCACGTCGATGATCTCCTCGACCCGCTTGCGCATCGCGGACGGCGGCACGGCGAGCTGTTCCATGCCGTAGGCGAGCTCCTCGGCGACGGTGTCGGTGACGAACCCGGCGAGCGGATCCTGGGCGACCACGCCCACCACGTCGGCCAGGTCGCGTGGGGGGAAACGGCTCGTGTCCCGGCCGGCGACCGTGACCCGACCGGCCAGGGTGCCGCCGGTGAAGCGGGGCACGAGCGCGTTGACCGCACCGAGGAGCGTGGACTTGCCCGATCCGGTCCGGCCCACGACCAGGCACAACTCGCCTTCGTCCACGTGGAAGGACACGTCGCGCAGCACCGGTGTGGTCGCGTCGGCATAGGTGACGGTGACGCGGTCGAAGTCGATCACGTCGCCACCGCCGCCGTTGTCGTCGTGACGCGGGCCCGGGAGCGCAACCGGGGTACCGGCGGGCGGGGCGCGGTCACCGCCGGCGTCGCCGCGACGAGCACGGCCACGATGGGAACGATCGGCAGCGATGGCCAGGCCAGTGGGCTCAGCGACGGGTTCAGGTCGGCGACGTCGAAGCGGGTGACGACCACGAAGACGATCGCGCAGACGATGCCCGCACCGGCCACGAGGCTCTCGGGGATGTCCCACGGGTCGGGGGCGTACTCGGTGTGGTGAACCCGGCGCGACCCGAAAGCCATGCCGCCGACGCACAGCGCCACGCCGAGTGCCAGCGCTGGCAGGGTGAGCCGGGGTGACGTGCCCCCGCCGAGCAGTCCGTAGAGCCCGACGCACAATGCGGCCAGGCCGCCGACGAGCAGCACCGCGGTTCGCCGCCGCTGCGACTCGGGCACCGCCGCCCGCCGGCCATAGCCACGCGAGTCCATCGCGGCGGCCAGCGCGAGCGACCGGTCCAGCGCGTCGTGCAGGACCGGCAGCGCGAGCTAGCCGAGTGCCCGCAACCCCCGGGTCGCGCCGCCGCGCAGCCGCCGGGCGCGCCGGACCCGTTGGACGCCGGCGACCAACTGGGGTGCCACCGTGATCGAGATGACCACTGCCACACCCAGCTCGTAGAGCGCCCCGGGCAGCACCCGCAGTGCCCGTTTGGGGTTCGCCAGCGCGTTCGCCGCGCCGATACACGCGATGATCGTGGCCAGTCGCAGCCCGTCGTAGGCCGCGGCGAGCACGGCCTCGGCGGTGACCGGCCCGCCGATGGTGATGCCCGCCGCCCAGCCGGGCAGGGGGATCCGGGGCAGGGTGAACCACACGTGGGTGCCCATGACCCCGCCGCCGAAGATCACCCGGGTGACGACGCGGATGACGATGATGACCGCTCCGAAGACCAGGTAGTAGCGGAACGCGCGCGCCCAGGGCGCGGTGCCGCGGCGGCGCACGACGACGAACCCGGCGACGACGAGGATCGCCGTCAAAAGCAGCGGGTTGGTCGTGCGACTGGCGGCGACGACCAACCCGATCGCCCACAGCCACCACGCGATCGGGTGCAGGTTGCGCGGCAGCCACAGCGCGGAGTGGGTGCGCGCCGTGCCGGGGGTCGCCGAGCCGGCAGGCGTCGGTCGAGAGCCGAGGGAACGACCGGGAGCGGGGGCCGGTCCGAGAATCGACGACGACGCTCCGGGAATCGGTCGTGCCATCGGATCAGCGGACATCGAACTCCTCGTCGACCAGGCATCGCCGACGCCCGGACCGGATCCCGAGGAGCCGGTCTCGATGGCGGTGCCTTGTTGCCCGGTCGCAGGTGTTCCGACTCACCCCGCAGCGGTGCTGAGCACGGAGCGAGGCTCACGGTTGCGGGTCAGTGCCGGATTCTCACCGGCTTCCCCTGCTCGGGGCGCCTCCGGGCATCGGACCCGGCGGCAGCTCAGACCCTACCAACGCATCCGAGAGAAGGACCATCCGGTTCGCTCACCGCCGTGACCTGCGCGGTGGCGCACCATCCCAGGTCGTGGGTGTCGACGTGGATGCCGGCGAATCCGACCGCGGTGAGCCGCTCGACGAGGCTCACCGGGTCGATGGGGTTGAAGGTGTCCCCTTCGTGGAACGCCAACAGGTCTTCCCCCGGCATGCTGTCGGCGAGCAGCACCCAACCGCCCGGGGCGACCACGCGGGCCAACTCGGCGAAGATGCGGTTCTGATCGTGGGCCGTGGGCACGTGGTGCAACATGTGGAACGATGCGCCGCCGGTGTGGGACCCG
>CAZEAV010000069.1:0-5800 GCA_964510215.1 uncultured Iamiaceae bacterium | reverse complement strand
CGGCTCGGGTCGATCTCGACGGCGGTCACGTGTTCGGCCGCGTCGAGAAGGGCTTCGGTGGTGAATCCGGGGCCGGGGCCGATCTCGACCACGTGTCCACCGAGGTCGACCCGGCCCATCGCCCGGGGCAGGATGAACTCGTCGAGCACCTCCTTCCATGCCGGTGAGGTACAGAACTGCATGTGTGCTTCGTTCACCGCGGGCTCCTTTGGTGTGCGGTCGTCGGGGTGCACGATACGGTGCAGGGGTGATGACCGTCTCCGCCCAGATGGCCAATTCTTTGACTTGTTCGGCCACCGCCGAGGTACTGGAGTACCGCGCCGATCTCGGCGTCCGTGCCGGCACGTTCACCTTCGACGGCGAGGACGCGACCCTGGCGTGGCACCGGCACCATCTCCATCAGGTCGAGTACGCGTTCGAAGGGGTAGTCGAAGTCGAAACACCGGGATGCCGCTACCTGCTCCCGCCCCAGCAGGCGGTGTGGGTCCCCGCGGGGCTCCCGCACCGGACCAAGCTGCGTCGGGTACGGGCGGTGTCGGTCTTCTTCGAACCCGACATGATCCCGGGCGCGGGCGAGCGGGCGAGGATCCTGGCCGCGGCACCCGTGATCCGGGAGATGATCGTCTATGCGACCCGCTGGCCGCTGACGCGCACCGGTTCGGATCGTGACGTCGACGCCTACTTCGACGTGCTCGCCGGCCTCGTCACCGAATGGCTCGACCAGGAGACGCCGTTGTGTCTGCCCACGAGCTCCGATCCGGTGGTGGCGGCCGCAATGGCCTACACCGACACCCATCTGGACTTGGTCACCGAACGCGACGTGTGCCGCGCGGTCGGCGTCTCACCGCGCACCCTGCGTCGCCGTTTTGCCGACCACGCGGACATGACCTGGTCCCGGTACGCGACCGAGGCGCGCATCCTGGGAGCGATGGCCCGGCTCACGGAGGCGTCCGATTCGATCACCGACGTGTCGCTGCGCGTCGGGTTCGATTCGTCGAGTTCGTTCACCCGGGCGTTCCGACGCTACGCAGGGGAGACTCCGAGCGAGTACCGCGCCCGGGTGCAGTCCTGATCAGACGCCAGTGGGCGCGCGCACGGCGGCCACGAACACGAGCGCCACGCCCGGTCGGCACCGTGGAGGTGCCCATCGCCGCGGTGCGCCTCAGCATCGATGGCGTCGTGGTCCGCGAGCCCAGGGTCGCCTTCGAACACGTCGATTGCGTCGACGAGGACACCTCGCCCGGACTCGTCGCCGCGCTGGAGCGGCCCCTCGTGCCCGGCATCGGAAGCTCCGCTGAACCACCCGCCGGGTGGGGGCGTCATGCAGATCGGTATGCTCGTTGCATGACACAGCTGGTTACGAGGGTCGACGACGAGCTGTTGGCGTCGGTCGATGAACTGGTCGCACGAGGAGATGTCGCCAGCCGATCCGAAGCGGTTCGCGACGGGTTGCGGCGCCTCGTCAACGACACTCGTCGGCGTCGAGCCGGCCAGGCGATCATCGACGGCTACCGGGCCGTACCGCAGAGCGAGACCGAGGGCGGATGGCCGGACAAGGCCACGGTCGCGATGATCGAGGAAGAACCCTGGTGAGGCCTCGTCAGGGCGAAATCTGGTGGGCCGAGGCCGAGGACAAGCGCCGACCCGTCCTCGTGGTCACCCGCGACGATGCGATCGCCGTGCTGAACCGGATCATCGTCGCCCCGGTCACCAGGACCATCAGGAACATCCCCACCGAGATCCGGCTCGGCGCGGACCAGGGCCTGAGCGTGGACTGCGTCGCATCGTTCGACAACCTCCAACCGATCCGTCGGTCGTTTCTGGCCGAGCGCGCCGGGCGCCTCCACATCGACCAGACGACCGAGATCTGTCGGGCGATCAGCACGCTGACCGACTGCTGACGCCGGCTCGGATCGCCGACCTCCGGCGTCGGCAGGAGTCACGAGTTCCCGGACGCAGCACGCAGCCCTCGGCTCAGCGCTCGCTGGTCGAACCCGCCTACGGACACGGGGAACTAGCGTGCCGGTCCGTGAAGTTCACCCTGTCGCTCGCGATGACCCCGGCGGATGAGCTGCTCGAGTTGGCACGCGTCGCGGAGGCGACCGGTTGGGATGCGATCGCCCTGCCCGATTCGGTGTTCTTCCCCGAAGGCGTGTCCGGCGACTACCCCTTCACCGCGGACGGCGAGCGGTTCTGGGACGAGAACACGCCGTTCACCGACCCGTTCGTCGCGATGCCGGCGATCGCCGCGGTGACCGAACGCCTCGAGTTGTACACGAACGTCTACAAGATCGTGCTGCGCCAGCCCCTGCTCGTCGCCAAGATGCTCGGTTCGATGGCGGCGATGTTCGAAGGGCGGATCGGAATCGGCGTAGGCGTGTCGTGGATGCCCGAGGAATTCGCGTGGCTGGCGTCGGACATGCACACCCGGGGTCGCCGCCTGGACGAGATCATCGACATCCTGCGCACGACCCTGACCGACGACTGGGCCGAATACCACGGCCGCCACTACGACTTCGACCGCCTCAAGATGCTGCCCGCCCCGCGACAACCAGTGCCGATCTTCGTCGGCGGCCATTCCGACGCGGCGCTGCGCCGTGCCGCGGCGAAAGGTGACGGGTGGATCGGCGCGAACATCGCGGCGGGTGCCATCGACGATCTGGTGACCCGGTTGCGGCGTGAACTCGATGAAGCCGGGCGCGATCCGAAGGGCTTCGAAGTCAAATGCACCCCGCTGGTACGCGACACCGCAGAAGCGATGGCCGAGGTCGGCGAACGCGGGGTGACCGACATCATCACCGTTCCCTGGATGTACGCCGGCTTCGGACCACAACCGCTGGCCGCGAAAATCGAATCGGTCGAACGCTTCGCCGAGCAGGTCATCGCCCCGCTCCAGTCGCACTGAGCCGGTCCGTCGTTCGTATTGCCGGGGGACGATCCGGACCCCTCCGCCGGAAAGCCGGCCCGACCCGGCGATCGGACCGGTCCGCGAGGCGGGGGAACTCACACTCGGGGTCGCACGGTCACCGCTCCGCGGCCCGCGACGGTCACAAAACCGTGAACGTCGCGTCGCCGACGGTCGTGAACACGTGGTAGCGCATGCCGTCGGCTTCGAGCACCGAGTTCCCACCGCTGCCGACCAGGCCCGAGGGGTCGGTCGTCGAATACGCGACGACCACCACACCGGAACCACCCTTGCCGCCCGACCCACCACCGCTGGACGTCGCGCCGCCACCGCCGCCGCCTCCACCCGAGCCTGCAGAGCCGTTCGCGCCGTCGACGCCGTTGCCGCCGGCCCCACCGCCGCCGGTCCCGCCGAGTCCGGGAACGCTCGACCCACCCCCCCCGCCCCCCCCCCCCCCCCCCCCGCCGGGCTACTCCGATTGGGCCAGTTCTCCGACTCGCGCGGCGACCGTCAACGCGGACGAACGCCCGACCCCTCCGACGCCCGACTGGACCGGGCCGCCGATTTGGCCGAGGGCACCTTTTGCGCCTGACCCACCGGCACCTCCGCCGCCGCCGGTGCACAGACCGTCATCACCGCCGTCGTGACCCTGCCCGGGTGTCCCCGCGCCTCCTCGTTCGCCGTAGGCACCGCCGCCGCCAGAGCCGCCGCTACTGGCAGTGAGCATGCCGTGGCGTCCGCCGCCGCCGCCACCGTCCGCGGTCACCTTGGACCCCAGCGTCAAGGTGCTCTGCACCCCGGTCTCCCCTTGTCCCGGAATCGAGTTGGCGTCCAGATCTCCGACGGATCCGCCGAACCCACCGGCTCCCACGTACACGGCGTAGGCCCCGGCCGCAACCGCCGCCGTTCCCTGCACGACGCCGCCCGCGCCGCCACCACCGCCGCCGTGTGTATCTGCTCCGCCTCCGCCACCCCCGCCGCCGCCGGCGACGACCAGGTAGGTCACCGCGAGCGGCCCCGACGGCGGCGCCGTCGTGGTCGTCGTGCCACCGGGCTCGGTCGTCCCGGTCCCGCCGCCCGCCGTCGTCGACGGCGACGTGGGTGAGGCGGCCGCCGCGACGTTGGGCAACGCGATCACCGCCACGGCTGCCGCGGCGGTTGCACCGCCGAGTTGCATGACCCGCCGACGCGACCACCGTGCGGTTCGCACCAGGCCCAGTTCGACGAGCCCTGCCATTGCCTGACGCAGGCGCTCGGGCACCTCATCCGCCCCGTCACGGGCCAGGGCGAAGGCCTCCACCTCGTCGCCCTGCAGATGGAACACCTGCGACGAACCGGACTGCAGCACCAGCAGACCGTCGTCGACCGGCTCAATCTGGATCCCGTCTGCCAGTGAAAACGCCGTCATCGAAACCCCCGACTCACCTGGCTTCATACTTCGAAGTACGAGGTATTTGGGATTGCAGGTTACCAGGGTCTGTCGATCCGTGCTGCCACCGTGTCGATCTCGGTGCCACGAAACTCGGCTTCGGCACCGGTCACTGATCGGTGGCGCCTGGGTATCGGGGACGAGGAAGCGTCGGTGGAGACGGACGATGAGCGGTGCTTTACTTGTCCGATGACCGATCCGGATCCTTCCACCGAGCGTGCCTCCATCCCGGTGGCCGACAGCCGCGCCGCAACGGTGGGCGGCACGCCGGTGCGCCGGGCGTTACCCAGCGAACCCGGCGCACGGTGGGTCCGTGGTGTTTCGCCGATCACATCGGTCCCGTCGACGTGAACGACCCGACCGATGCCGGCATCGGCCCGCACCCCCACATCGGCCTGCAGACGGTCACCTGGTTGCTCGATGGTGAGCTGCGGCATCTGGACTCGATCGGTTCGGACCAGGTGGTGCGCCCCGGGCAGCT
Source organism: uncultured Iamiaceae bacterium (assembly GCA_964510215.1). Taxonomy (GTDB): domain Bacteria; phylum Actinomycetota; class Acidimicrobiia; order Acidimicrobiales; family Iamiaceae; genus JAFDWI01. Next base: position 985 of record CAZEAV010000069.1, on the reverse strand, counting down.
CAACCTGATGACCGCCGGGAACGGCGTGGTGCACGCGGAAGAGTGGCACGGTGGAACCGGGGACTACCACGGCATCCAACTCTGGGTGGCCCAGCCCGAATCCACCCGCCACGGCGACGCGGCATTCGAACACCACGGCGACCTGCCGCGGGTCGACCTCCCCCACGCGGTGGCCACGGTGCTCGTCGGCACGCTCGCTTCGGCAACGTCACCCGCTCGGTGCGACACCGACCATTTCGGCGCGGAGCTGGACCTGCGGGCCGGCACGACCGTGGTGCCACTCCGACCCGAATACGAGCACGCCGTGATCGTGCTGGCCGGGTCCGTGGACATCGTGGCGACGGCGCGTGTCTCCGGTGCCCGCGTCGAACCCGGCAGCCTCGCCTACCTGCAACCGGGTTGTGAGGAGATATCCCTGGCCGCCGACGCCGCCGCCGTCGCGATGTTGATCGGCGGCGAACCGTTCGAGGCACGGGTGTCGATGTGGTGGAACTTCGTGGGCCGGAACCACGACGAACTCACCGACGCGCAGCGTGCCTGGAACGACCGCGACGGACGCTTCGGCGCCGTCGAATCCACACTGAGCCGCATCCCGGCACCCGACGTTCCCTGGCGGACCTGACGCGCCGGCGGCACGGCACCGACTCTCCTGTCACCTCGGCGATCGCGGCGGCCCCGAAGAAACGGCTGCGCCTTCGGTGGAAGTCGCCTCAGCGGGGCGCGTCCTGGACGCCGAGATAGTGGGCCACTGCCACGTCGACCTCGGCGAGATCGGTCGGAGCGACGTAGTCGACCGGGTCGCCGATCAGACAGGCGACGTCGATCGAGCGGATCTGATCCACCAGCAACAGGGTGAGACGACCGGCGATCTCCAGCTCGGGCCGATGGATCGAGCGGCCGGCCGACGTCGATGTCGGAACGACGGTGACCATCGACAGCGCCGACTCCGACGGCGAGAGGACCAGACCGAAGCGTCGGCCGCCCT
>CAZEAV010000068.1:8417-9199 GCA_964510215.1 uncultured Iamiaceae bacterium | reverse complement strand
CGCTGTCGGACTTCGTGGCGCGCTACACCTCCGGCGACGCCGTCAAGCACCTCCTCTCGGGAGGCTGGCTGGGCCACCAGCTGCATCCGATGCTCACCGACGTGCCGCTCGGTCTGTGGGCGAGCGCGAGCGCGCTCGACGTGCTCGGGGGGCGCCGTGACAAGCGCGCCGCCCGCAAGCTGGTCGCCCTGGGCGTCCTGGCGTCCCTGCCGACCGCGGCGTCGGGAGCCGCCGACTGGACCGACACCTACGGCCCCGAAAAGCGGGTCGGTGTCGTGCATGCGCTGGGAAACGCGGCCGCGGCAGCGCTGCAGGTCGCGTCCTGGAGTGCGCGGCGTCGTGGCCGGCACGGTATGGGCGCCCTGTTGAGTGCGACGGGACTGGCCAGCGCCATGGGCGCGGGCTATCTCGGTGGTCACCTCTCCTTCAAGCTGGGCGTCGGCGTGAGCCACGTCGCGTTCGAATTCCCCACCAGCGACTGGACCGACGTCGCCGCCGAAGCGGACCTGGAATCGGGACGGCCGGTGCGCGTCGATGCCGACGGCGTGTCGGTGATGGTGGTGAAGGACGAAGGGACGATTCGAGCGCTCTCGGCGACGTGTGTCCACGCGGGCGGCCCGCTGGACGAGGGCGAGATCGACGACGGCTGCGTGGTGTGCCCGTGGCACCAGAGCCGCTTCCGCCTCTCCGACGGCGCGGTGCTCCGGGGACCGGCCGCCGTGGCCCAGCCCGCCTGGGAGACCCGCGTCCGAGACGGCCGCGTGGAAGTGCGTGCTGGTTCC
>CAZEAV010000068.1:281-8317 GCA_964510215.1 uncultured Iamiaceae bacterium | reverse complement strand
CTTTGAAGCTCGGGCGGCGGCGTTGCCGCCTACTCGCTTCGCCTTCGGCATCGCTGCACGTCACTAGCACTGCTCCGCCTGGCGGCTCCGCAGCACCACCCCGACCCTCGGGCGGCGGCTGGTTCCCTTTGAAGCTCGGGCGGCGGCGTTGCCGCCTACTCGCTTCGCCTTCGGCATCGCTCCAAGCCGACAACGCTGCTCCGCCTGGCGGCTCCGCAGCCCCACCCCGACCCTCGGACGGCGGCGCAGCGCCACCGTTGCTTTTCGGGGGTGTGGCAAGGAGCACACGTGGCGTGCTTGCAACTGTTTAACAAACCCGCTAACTTGCTAGCAGATCAACCGCCACCTCTCCGAGGAGCAGCTTTCACATGCCGGAATTCTCCGTCGACGATCTCACCAGAACACTCAAGGACGCCGCGTACGTCGCCATCGGTTTCGGTGTGCTGACCGCGCAGAAGGCACAGGTACAGCGTCGCGAACTCACCAAGCAGGCCCAGGATCTGACCAGAGGTCTCCCGGACCAGCTCAACGCGCAGCTCGACGATGTCCGTGACAACGTCGACCGGATCACGGCCGATGCCACGGCGCAGTTCGAGAAGCTCACCGGCACCTTCGACGAGCGCATGAAGACCGTCGAGCGCCGCCTGGAGACCATCGAGTCCCGTATCGACGCCATCCTGGACGACGTCGAGGCCAAGCTCCCCGAACAGGCTGCCGACCTCGTCGCCCAGGCCCGCGACGCCGCGAAGGAAGCCCGCGGCCAGGTGCGCTCCCTCGTGGGCCGCGCCGCCTGAACCCGCCGGGGTCGCGCGTCGAGCGCACCCCGGACGAGAACTCCGACTGATCTCCCCCATCGGTCGGAGACGTGCCGCCTGTGCCGGTTTCCCCTTCCGGCGCGGCACGTTCCGCCCACTTTCTTTCCCCTTGAAGGTGGGCGATGCCCAGGAGGAGGCCCCGGATCCATCCGGGGCCTCCTCGCTATTTTCCCACCGCCCCGTCCAGGGTCGCCTCGACCGCGGTGAGCAGTTGTCGCGCCGCATTGGCCCAACTCAGTTCTGCAGCCCGCTCCACGCCGTTCCGCCCGAGCGCAATCGCCAGGTCGCGATCCTGGTGCAGGCGCGCCACGGCGGCCGCGATCGCTCCCGGGGTCGGCTCCACCACCAGTCCGGTTCCGCCGTCGTCGACCAGTTCGGCCAATCCCCCACCGTCACGACACACCACGACCGGTCGACCGTGGCGCATCGCTTCGATCACGGTCAGGCCGTAGTCCTCCTCGAACGCGGGGGCGACCACGCAACACGCGTCGCGGTAGGCGGCCTCCAGGTGGCGGTCGTCGATGTGGCCCACGAAACGCACCTTCCCGGGCGCATCGACTGCAGGGCCATCGACGGCACCGGTGTTGCACCACAGGTCGGCCTCCCCCAGCGCTTCCACGTCCACCTCCCCGGCGGCGAGCCGGGCGTCGAGCGCACGGGACCACGCCAGCCGGCCGCCCGTTCCGGTGCAGGTCACCGAGATGCCGTCAGGCAGCAGATGGGCCGCCGCCACGGCCAACTCGACCCGTTTGGGGAACTCGTGCCGGGTCACACACAGCGCCCCGGCACCGGGCTCGGTGAACGCCGGGCCTCCGGGGCTCGCTGCCTCGGCGGCGACTTCCACGCCGGCCCCGGCGTGGAACCGGAACCCGTCGGCCCGGTCGTTGAACCGTGCCAGGCGCTCCTGCACCGCATCGGATGGACACAGGAACGTGTCCACTTCGGCCAGCCGGGGACGATCCAGTTCGCGGACCAGTCTCCCAGCGTGTCGGTGCAGCGCTGGATCCGGGGCGAAACCGGCGGCAATGTAGGTATCCTCCAGGTCATAGAACACGCGATGGTGGTGGTAGAACAACGCGAGATGGGCACGGTGGCGGTGCACATAGGACGGGGGCGACGTCGAGATCACCAGATCATGGGCACCGGTGGCGATACCGTCGATCTGGTCGCGGGCGTACAGGTCGTTGAGGAACTCGGGCTGGACATCCCGGATCTGTCGTTCGTACCGGCGGTCCGCGGCCACCTCATGGGCGCGGGTGACGTCGATCGCATAGCGGGTCACGTCGAAGCCCGCGTCCTCGAGCACGTTCTCCACCCGGCCCAGTACCCGGTCGAATCCTCCGACGACCCCGTAGTCGCACTTGAGCACCGCGACGCTGGTCACGGCTCGCTTCGCGTCGTCGCCACACCCGGGGTGTCCGGCGGCGGTCGCAGGCTGGACGGCCGGTCGGCGCCGCCACCGGAAGGTTGCTCCGCCGACTCCTCCAGCACCTCGACGCGCGCTTCGATCGCCGCCAAGCGCTCCCCGAGGCCCTCGCCCGGCGACGAGGCGGCATCCGGTGGCACCGGAACAGCCGCCTGGACGCGTCGGAGCGATTCCGCCAACTGATCGAGCGCGACATCCATCGTCGCGACGCTCGTGTTCAGCCGATCGATGGCGGTGCGCACCTCGGCGAAGTCGGCGTCGAGGTCGGTGTCATCATCGGCGAGGATCTCGACCAGGTCAACCAGCGCGGCCACTGCCGCGCGCACATCGGTGTTGAAGACCCGTTGCACCGACGAGATCGGCCGCAGCGCGGCGACATAGGTCCGTTTCGCCGAACGCGCCCGCGCACTGCTGGGGATCTCTTCCCCGGCATGGTCGAATCGACCGGCCTCTTCCAGCAGCGTGCGGATGTCGTCCAGGTCCACCGTTTCGACCGCCGCCTCCGGTGGAGTGCCGGCTTCCGCCCGTTGCCTCAGGAGCTCGAGGATTTCGCTCACCGACCGCTCCCGCGTCACGCGGAGTGATGCTAGTGCCGTGTCAGGAGACATCGGGGTCCGCCGCGCCGGCCAGGCCGCCGTTCACGGCGAACGCGTCGCCCCTGCCGGGGACTCCAGGACCTGGAGAATCCACCGGGCGAACCGCCGACCGATGACCTCCCAGTCGTACTGGCGGGCCACCGCGCGCGCCGCGTCGACCCGTTCGTACGCGGCGACGGGGTCGTCCAGCGTCTGTCGGACCGCGCCCCGGAATCCCTCGGGCTCGGTCACCAGCAGGTGTCGACCGGGCTCCAGGTCGAACCCCCTGATTCCGAATCGGGTGGAGACCGTGGGGACCCCCCACCCGAGGAACTCGATGAGTTTCAAATTGCTGCCCGATCCGATCCGCATCGGGTTGAGCGCGACGCCCGCCGCGTTCATGAGGGCGTCCTTGCACCAGTTCGACACCGCTCCGGTGAACACCAGGTTCCGGGGGACCTCACGCGCCGCGAACGCACCGCCGTGGGCGCCCACGGACAGCACCATCAGCCGGGGCATGGCGTCGGCCAGTTCGACGAGCAGCTCGGCGGCATCGAGATTGGGGGGATGCCACGAGCCGAAGAACACTGCCAGATGTTCCGGCTCGGGCGATCCGCCGTTCCATCGGTACCGGCGCAACCAGGTGTTCTCCCGACGACGGCGGACGGTCACGGTGGGCACCGCCCGCGGAATCGTGGTGCCGTTGGGGACGAGGGTGGCATCGGGTCCGTCGAAGTCGTACAGCTCGGCCAGGCGTGCGGCATCCGCGGCCGAGCACACGCTGACGGCCGCCGCATCGGCGAGCGCAGCACCCTCGACCTCGGCCACCCGGTCGAGCAGCTCGGAACGCAGCGGAGATTCGGGCAGCGAGCGGGACCGGGCGTCGAACTCGACGTTCTGGACATCGAGCACGAAGGGCACCGGGCGGCCGATCCTCTGGACGGCCGGGTGCAAAAACGGTTGTTCGAGCACGACCAGGTCGGCACGGGACGCGAGCGTCTCCAGTCGGTGGAGGAACGCCTGCGTCAGGTGCGCGTCGACGCCGGCGAGCACGTCGGTCACCGACTGACCCGCCCGGGAACCGATGAGGTCCTCGTGCGCCGCTTGGGCGCGGCTGCGGGCGAACACCGTGGAGACCAGCCCCGGCGCGATGTCGCGGGTCTTGGCCGTTCCCGGCTCGATGGCCGGGTCGGCGGCCAACGCGAGCACGTCGACATCGGCCGTGGCGGCGAGTCCCCGACACAGCTGCGCCAGACGTATCTCGCCGCCATGGGTCGGAGCGTCGATGCCGTAGGTGGACAGCACCAGCACCCGCGGCCTGGTACCCGCCGCATCCCCACGCTGCCACCCACCGGCGGCGTTCGGCGCCGGTCGCGGCGCATCGTCGACCAAGCCACGCACGACCCCTTCCCAGGTGATTCCCTCGGCGCGCCGCCGTGCGGCGGCGCCCAGACGCCGCGCCCAGACCGGGTCCGCCACGACCCGATCGATCGCCCGTCCCAGGTCCTGGGGTGTGGGCCGGGCGACCAGACCGTTCACGCCGTCACGCACGAACTCCGTCGGGCCCCCCGAGTCCGCGCACGTGATCGTGGGCGAACCGGCATGTGCGGCTTCGAGGGTGATGAGCCCGAGGTCTTCGTCCTTCGGCACGAACGGCACGGCGATGGCCGATCGGTAGTGCTCGACGAGTTCGTCGTCGCCCACGAAGTCCGCGAACGTGATCCTGGGGTCGCCTGCCGCACGGGATTCCAACCCACCTCTTTCCGGGCCGGTCCCGGCGATGACCAGGGGCGTCGTGCCGCCGACGTACGCCATGGCGTCGACGAGCAGGTCGAGCCGCTTGGGTGCGTCCAACCGCGACGCGGTGAACAGGTGGGTTCCGACCTGCCGGTTCGGGCCCGACGGCGCGAGATCGCTCGGCAGACGGAGAACCCGGGGGACGATCCCGGGCGGGAAATATCCCGGTCGCTCGGCCACGGTGCGGGAGATCGCGAAATGGGAACGGATCTGGTCCGGACCCAGGGCCACGTCGTCGAGCCAGTGCACGAGCACCCGGGCGATCGCGCCGGGAAACGCCAGATCGGGTGCCCCATCGCCGAGCTGTGTGCGGATCGCCCGGAATCGGTCGAAGAACTCGTCGAACGCGCCGGCATCGTGCACCCGACCCAGAAAGTCCAACAGCTCGGCGACCGGTTCGGTCTGGGGCACCGCCACTTCTCCGAACCGTGTCGTGTCATAGGTGTCGTACAGGCCGCGGAGACGATGGAACAGATACACGACATGGTTGGGATGGGTGACCGTCCATGCCGGGTACTTGGTGCTGATCACACAGTCGAACCCGGACAGATCGAGTCGGTGGAACGCCTCGTACGCGTCGATCAGGGGCCCCAGCGCGGTCTCGTCCACGGCGACTTCGACGACCGATGCTTCGTGGCCGCCGTAGGTGGCAAGGGCGCGTCGCAGTCCGGCGACCGCGCGTTCGGCCCCGCCCCACATCCCGTCCGCTGCCCGCGGGGCGACGATGGCGACTTTCATGACATCAGCGAGAATATCCGCGGCGTGGACGGGAAGTTGCCGCGAGTTCCCTCCGGTGCCGATCGACGTCCACGGGGGGCGAAGACTAGGGATCTTCCCTGGGGACAGACCGGGGTCGGATCACCGAAGATGGCGCGAGCAGCGCCGCGACTTCACTGCACGCCCGGGCCCGCCGGGCGACGACGCTGCGCTGACGACGACTCGCGAGGACCCCACCCCATGAACGATTCGGCCGACGCCGCCGCCCACGAGACACCGGACAACGAAGCCGAGAGGGGCGAACCGTCGGCACCGCGCGGCGGTGTCGATCGGCGGCGCGCGCTCAAGACGATGGGTGCCGGCGCGTTGGCAGCCGCGCTGGCCGAGCCGCTGATCCTGGGGAGCTTCGATGCTCCGGCCTGGGCCGCGGGAACCACACTGCTGACGCTGGACGCCTACACACCCGCCGTAAACAGCGTTCAGGTGCCGGGCGGTCGCACGGTGAAATATGTGATCAGCGGCGGCGGCGGCGGGGGCGGCGGGGGCCACACCTCGAACCATCTCGGCGGTGGCGGCGCCCCAGGCATGCAGATGTCCGGCACGATCTCGTCGTCGAGCAACGGCTGGACGTTGTACGCCGCGGTCGGCGAGGGCGGTGCCGGCGGCGGCGGGGCCAACAACGACCACACCGGCGGCGACGGCGGGCACTCACTGGTCGGCAACGGCGGCGCCGGCGGCGCCGGCAGGTACTACAGCCCGAGCTACGGCTCCGCGTCGCATTCGGGCGGTGGCGGCGGGGGCGGCGGCGCGACCGCCATTTCGGATTCGTCGGACTTCTCCTCCGCCGGAAAGCTCGTACACGCGTCCGGTGGCGGGGGCGCAGGTGGCAGTGGCAACACGGGCAATGCCGGCAGCGGTGGCAATGGAGCGTTCTACGACTGGGGGTACCCGATCAACAATCAGACGATCGCCGGCGGCCACGGTCAATCCGGCATGACGCCGAATCGGGGTTCGGGAGACGGGGGACGTGGTGGCGGGGCCACGGCCGGTGGAAACGGTGGGAATGTCGCGACCTCCAATGCCGATCCGGGGTCACCCGGAGTCGGGCGCGACGGGGGCGACGGCAGCTACGGTGCCGACGGGAGCGACGACTGGGACGGTGGCGGCGGTGGTGGCGGCGGCGGCGGCTTCTTCGGTGGCGGCGGCGGACAGGGCGGCGGAGGCGCAGACGGTTCCCAGGCCGGCGACGGCGGAGGCGGCGGGAGCGGCTCGACGGCCGTGTGGCACGCCGGGTCGAACGGACAACCTGCCCCCGGCGCGCCAGGGGGCGCGGCCGGTACCACGGCGGGTGGCGACGGCAGCGACGGGTACATCCACATCAGCATGGTCTGATCCGTCCGCCCGCACCGCCAGGTCCGAGCCCGGCCCTGCTGTCGGTGTCCCCATGCGGGTCGCCTCTGGGGCCCGGGGCGTCGACGGGTAGCATGGCGCCGATGTCGACGACCCCGGAGGCCGATGCGTTGCTCGCGCGCCTCAGTGCCCCGACGGGATCGACCGGAACGGCCGACCTCGAAGCCCGGATGGGCCATGCCCGAAGTCGTCTCGACACCGCGATCCGCCTCATGGACCGGGGTCACAAAGTGCCCGACGACACCAGGCTCCGTGGGGTCAAACAGGCATTGGCCACGGGTCTGCGACCCGTGGTCGCACCGCAGGCGCACTACAACGCCGCGATCACCGACGCCGTGATGACCCTCGCCGAGGTCCTGGACTCCCTGGTGAGCGAACGCCGGGAAACCGACCGCCTCGCAGCGGCCGTCGAGTCACTGGGTGACACGATCGAAACGTTCGGCCTGATCGTGCAGCGCGACGACGCACTCGCCCGGGCCGCGTACGTGCCGGGCGCGGACCAGCCCACGATCGAGCACCTGATCGAAACCGTGCACCATCTCAGCGCCGAGTTGACCCGACTGGTCGGCAGCGAACCCGCGCACGGCGACGAGGCGCTTCAGGAGATCCGGGCCAGGCTCGCGGTCATCCAGGCACGCCAGAACCTCATGGCGGCCCGGGACCACCACGCCGCCGACGGCGACGCCCCTGACGAAATGCCGGCCTCCTCCGACGCCTCCGACCGGCTGTACGAGGAGTTCGAGGACCGCTTCCGCGGGACGGCCGAATACGTGCGCAACATGCTCGTCGGCTACCTGGACGACGTCGCGGCGACACCCATCGACGGCCCGGTCGTGGACATCGGTTGCGGTCGGGGCGAATGGCTCGCGATGTTGCGTGAGGCCGGCGTCGACGCCTACGGCCTCGACCGTAACGACGTCGCCATCGGCCGGTGCCACGCGCAGGGTCTCGACGCGCGCAATGCCGACATCATCGACCATCTCTCCGGCGTGGCAGAAGGGTCGCTGCGCGCGGTCACCTCGTTCCACGTCGTGGAGCATCTCCCGTTCGCCGAAACCGTCGCGTTGATCGATGCCGCACTGGTCGCGCTGGCACCAGGCGGCCTGTTGATCCTGGAGACGCCGAATCCCACGAACCTGGGCGTCGGCGCCGCGTTCTTCTGGATCGACCCCACCCACCTGCGGCCCATGCATCCGCTCCTGCTGGAGTTCGTCGTGGAGAACCGGGGCTTCACCGACATCGAGGTGCGCTACCTGCACCGCCGTGACGACGTCGGACTGGATCCGTCGCACCTGG
>CAZEAV010000068.1:0-271 GCA_964510215.1 uncultured Iamiaceae bacterium | reverse complement strand
GCTGCCCGAAGGCGAAGCTGACACCGAGAATCCGGCTGCGGGCGCCGCGCGCACCGGCACCGCCATCGAGCGGTTGGACGAAATGGTGTTCGGCCATCTGGACTATGCGGTCGTGGCCCGCAAGCCCGGTAGCACCACGTGAGGTTCTCCTCGACGACCCGCGTGGTGATCGACGGCCTACCACTGGTCGATGACCATTTCAGTGGCGTCGGCACCTACACGATGCATCTGCTCGCCGCGCTCGACCGGCTCCTGGAGGACCGCAGCGACC
>CAZEAV010000067.1:2367-9203 GCA_964510215.1 uncultured Iamiaceae bacterium | reverse complement strand
CCGGGTCCGGAATTCGATACCCGCCAAGTCGAATTCGTCGCGATGTTGGCCGACGCCCACACCCAGCCGGAATCGATTGCCCGACACCTGTTGCAGTGTCGAAGCGGCTTTGGCAACGGCGGCCGGTCGTCGCAACGGCAACTGCAAGATACCCGTACCGATGGCACAGTGATCGGTCACCGTCGCCGCGACGCCGGCGAGCACGAACGGTTCTCCAGAAGAATGTCCGGCGAACAGATGATCGGTGAACCAGATCGCGTCGGCGCCGCCGTCCTCCAGCCTGCGGAAGTCTTCCGCGAGGTCCTGCCAGTTCTCGTTGGGGATTGCGCTGGTGACATACCCCCAGGTTCGGCTGCCCATCAGGACGTCACGCGGAGACCCAGCGGAGAAGCACCGCAGCGCCGGTGTAACCGCCCCCGACCGATGCCAACAGCACGTAATCGCCGTCGGTGAGCTCGGAGGCGTGGGTGGTCCACCCGTTCGAGAATGCGGTCGCCACGCCTGCCGCTGCTTGATTTCCAGCCCACTCCAAGTTGTGCCACTGGCGTTCGAAGGGCAGGCCGAGCTCGTCGCCGAGGACTTTCAACATTCGCACGTTCGCTTGGTGGAACGCGGCACCCGCGACTTCGTCGATGTCGACGTGATTGCGCAAGAGAAGCGTTCGGGATGCTTCGGAACAGAGTCGGACGACCTGCTTGTAGGAGTAGCGGCCGTCGCTGCGAAAGTGGCCGTGCCGCGGAACGAACACTTTTTCGGGGTACTCATGATCACCGTTCAACGCGATGTCGACAATACGGAACGAACCAGTAGAGGGCTGTTCCGTCGTGAGGAGGACGGCGGCGCCGGAGTCTCCCCAGAAAACACTGGACCTGGGATCGGTGTAGTCGGCATAGGCGGTGGCGTGTTCACCCGAACAGGCGGCGACGCGCGAGAGGCCGGGGTCGGTGCTCAACAGCCCGACCGACGCCGCGACTGCGTAGAGAAAGCTGGAGCAGACGGTGTTCACGTCGAAGGCGATCGCCGAGGGGTTCGTGTCCCGGGCGACGTAGGAAGCGGCGGCAGGCGCGACCTGGTCCGGGAACCCCGTGCCGTAGACGATGCCCTGGAGTGATTCGGAGCGCCAGCCTGCTGTCCGCAGTGCATCGTCCAGTGCCTCGACGACCAAGTCGACCGAACGTTCCTCGACTCCCAGGACCCTTCGGCTCGACATGCCGAGGTACTTCTCCGGCCAATCACGCGACAATCCCGGCACGTGCGACGCGAGTGTCTCATTGTCGAGCGTCTGATCAGGATGCCGGTGCCCAGCGGCGATCACGTGTATCGCACGTGGAAGATCCATGTCACGCAGGCTACACGAGTCAGGATGGGTGCGAAGGCCGCACGGAAGGGCCACCTTTGTGCCCGATCCCGGCCGGTGTCGAGGTCTTCGCTAATCTTCGCCGATGCCCGAGGAGTCGTCCGCAGAAGTGGTGCACCTGCGTGCATGGATCTCTCAGTTGCGCGAAACGGCCTTCGAGTTTTCCGATGCCGAGGGCACCGGAGGGCAACAACTTCGCTACGAGCCGGCCCTTGAAGGACTTCGCTGCCTGCTGCTGTTTGCCGTGATCGTAGGACATTCCGAAGAGTTCATCTTTGACACGGGGTTGGACGTCCGCTTCACGGCATTCGGGTCACTTACTATGTTCTTCGTGCTGTCTGGATTTCTTGTCACGACGATCGTACTGAAAGCAAAAGAGCGCTCTGGCTCATTGCAATATCGGTCGTTCATGGCCCGACGATGGAAGCGGCTTGGTGCTCCGATTCTCCTGTTCCTTCTCGTCTATATACCAGTAAAGATCGTCCAAAAGGAAGTAATTATCAGGCACGGAGCCGTGCTTGGGGTGATTATCGCGGCCCTGACAACTGCTACGTTCACCATCAATTTGGTGCCATCGTTTGGATATATACAACCTTATGATACGGTGTCGATGTGGAGCCTCGGGGTTGATATGCAAGCGTACATGATCATTCCTATTGGATTGTATTTTCTCCTCCGGTATAGCGGCAGTGTCCTGAACGCATCCCTCATTGTTCTCGGTGTGTTCTTTCTGCTTCAGGTGACTCGTATCGCTGAGTTTCACTACTTTTATGACGCACGAGCCTCGTACCGCACAATTTCCGGTGTGGTTGCCCTTACGGGCGTCTATCAGCGGCCCGAAAATAACCTGGACGCGTTTCTCATCGGGATCTTGATATCTATTTTGTGGAAGAAGCGGCTGATTCCGTTCGAACTTTGTCGACGCCTTTGGATTCCAGCAGGGCTGATATTTATTGCAGGGATGTTCATTGTTAAGATACGATCCCCAGCACCGTACTTTGGTGGCTACTTGGTGGCCATTGTATGCTCCTCGATCCTGGTAATCGAGGCACTGCGAAAAGGCAGTGTGATACGACGCATATTCTCCAGCTATATACTGCGCCTCATCGGACGGTTCTCATTTACCGCGTATGTCTGGCATCTCTTTATATTCGTATTAGTGAACAAATGGATGAAACACGGGACAGGCGAGTGGTTGCGATTGGTCATTGCCTGGGTCTTTCTGACCGCAGTTACGATACCGGCATGGTGGATCGCGGAGCGGCCCCTGATGCGGCTGCCGCCGGTGAGGACCCCCACCGACAAGTTGATGTGAACGGTCGCGACCCCCACCTGGGACGCTGCTACGGTGCGTCGACCGAAGTTTCCGGATGGACGGGGTGTGTGACCCCGACCGTCCACCCGTATCGCGCGAATCCGTGTGCTGATGACCTCCGATCCTGACCTCGATATGAGCCTCCCTGTCGGCGCATCGCGACAGGAGGCGGTGGCCGCCGTCGCGCGCATGGCCACGGCCGTCGGTATCCGGCGGGTCCACATGCTTGCCTGGCGTGACTACGACGATCCCGAAGCAGGGGGTTCGGAGGTCCATGCCCACGAGATCGCCAAGCTGTGGGGCGAAGCGGGCCTGGAGGTTCTGATGCGGACGTCCTACGCGGTGGGACGACCCCGGTTCGCCACACGCGATGGCTACCAGGTGGTGCGCAAAGCCGGCCGGTATCTGGTGTTCCCCCGGGCCGCCCTCGCCGAGATCACGCGGAGCCACGGCCCCCGCGATGCGGTCGTGGAGGTCTGGAACGGCATGCCGTTCCTCTCTCCGTTGTGGACCCGCAGCCCCAAGATCGTGGTCATCCATCACGTGCACGCCGAGATGTGGCGGATGGCGCTGCCGCCCGCCCTGGCCCGTCTGGGAAACCGCATCGAGGCGCATTGGGCGCCCCCGTTCTACCGGGACACGTTGATCGTGACGCCTTCGGAGTCTTCGCGCGATGACATCATCGAGCGTCTCGGGCTGGAACCGGACCGTGTCCAGGTCGTCCACAACGGGATCGGTTCCCGATTCACCCCGGGCGAGGATCCGGCGAAACCGCGTCCCAACCATGTGCTCGCCGTGGGCCGGCTCGTACCGGTCAAGCGGTTCGACATGCTGATCCGGGCGGTCGCCGAGGCCCGGCGCTCGGTGCCCGACCTCATGCTCACCATCGTGGGGGATGGCTATGAGCGCGAACGGATCGAGCGGCAGATCCAGAGGCTCGGTGCCCAGGAGTGGATCCGTCTGACCCGGCACGTCAGCGACGATGCGCTCCTGCGGCATTACCGGACCGCACGGGTGGTCGCCTCCGCATCGGTGCGGGAAGGCTGGGGACTCACCCTCACCGAAGCGGCGGCGTGTGGCACACCCGCGGTCGCGACCCGCGTCGTGGGTCACATCGACACCGTTGCCGACGGCACCAGTGGCCTCCTCGTCGACGACGAGGCGCAACTGTCCCGCGCCATCGTCGATCTGTGCACCGACGATGCGCGCTGGTCGAAGATGGCCATCGGTGCGATCGACCATTCGCGGGCGTTCTCCTGGGACCGCACCGCCGTCGGGATCTTCGGAGCGCTCGCTCGTGAAGCGGCCGGCTGGGGCAACCGGGGACGGAAAGGCAGATGGCGGTGAGTCGGCCCGGAGCCTTGCGCCGGCGACTCGCCGGCTGGCTGGGCGGCAGATGGGTCTACGTGGTGCTGGCCGCCCTCGCCTACATCCCGCCGCTGCTGGTGCGGCACGGGGTCGTCTCAGCGGACAACAAGCTGTATCTGTACCTGGATCCGTCCAGGATGCTGAGCGATTCGCCGTACCTGTGGGATCCCAACACCTTTGCCGGGACCGTGCCGCACCAGGGCGTCGGGTATCTGTTCCCGGTTGCGCCGTACTACTGGGCGATCCACGCCCTGGGCATCCCCGTGTGGATCGGCCAGAGAGTCTGGTTGTCCTCGGTGGTGTTCTTCGCCGGCGCCGGGGTGGTGTACCTGCTCCGGGTGTTGCGTTGGCGCGGCCCCGGCGTGTTCATCGCCGCGCTTGCGTACATGTTCACGCCGTATTTCCTGAACTACGCATCGGCGTTCACGGTGATCGCGCTGCCGTGGACCGGCCTGCCGTGGCTCCTGGCGTTCGTGATGCTCGCGGTGCGCGATCGCGGTTGGCGATATCCGGCCTTGTATGCGATCACCGTCCAGCTCACCGGCAGTGTCAACGCGTCGTCGCTGGTCTTCTCGCTCTTCGCATCGCTGCTGTGGTTGCCGTTCGCGGTGTGGCTGACGCGGGAGATCCGGTTCCGGGATGCCTGCAAGGTGCTGGTCCGCCTCGGCACGCTCACGGTGTTGGCCTCGCTGTGGTGGATGTCCGGGTTGTGGGCACAGAGTCGCTACGGCATCAACGTGTTGGAGTTCAGCGAAACGGCGCGGACCGTCGCAGAGTCCTCCAGCCCCACCGAGGTGTTGCGCGGACTCGGATACTGGTACTTCTACGGCACCGACCGGCTGGTTCCGATCGTCGACTCGGCGAAGTTCTACACCAAGGCGCTGTGGCTGTTGGCCACCAGCTTCCTGGTCCCTGCGCTGGCACTGTTGGCCTCCGCGATCGCCCGTTTCCGGGAACGGGCGTTCTTCGTGGTGCTCGTGGCCATCGGCATGATCTTCGCCGTGGGTGCCTACCCATGGACGGACCCGCCGCTGATCGGATCGTTCTTCAAATGGTTCGTCTCCTCTTCCCAGGCGGGCAGCGCGATGCGGTCGATGCCCCGGGCGGCGCCGCTCGTCGTCCTGGGGCTGTCGGTGCTGCTGGGTGCCGGCGTCACCGCGCTGCACGAGTCCACACGCAAGCGGGGCATCCCGAACCCGATCCGCTGGATCCGGGGTCTGGATCGTCGGGTGTTCGGAGCCACCGCGCTGATCGCGCTGTTGGTGCTCGTGAACCAGCCGGCGTTGTTCACCGGATGGTTCATCACCAAAGGCATCTCCCGGCCCTCGAAGATCCCGACCTACTGGCAGCAGGCCGCCGCAATGCTCGACTCGGGGAGCCACGAATCCCGTATCTGGGGCGTTCCCGGGTCGAACTTCGCCTCCTACCGGTGGGATGGTCGCCTGGTGTCGTCGGTCGACCCGCTCATTCCCGGGCTCACCTCGCGACCGTTCATCGCTCGTGAACAGGTGCCCTATGGGACGCTTCCGTCCGCGAACCTGTTGATCGCGGCGGACGATCCCCTGCAGCAGAACATCCTGCAGCCCAAGTCCGTGGCACCGATCGCCCGTTTCCTCTCGGTCGGTGATCTGTTCGTGCGTGCCGACGACCTCGCCTGGGTCCGCTATGGCACCGTCCGACCGAACGACGTGTGGAACATTCTGCGCCAGTCCCCGGGGCTCTCGAAGCCCGAGGTTTTCGGCGGTCTCCAGCCCCAGCACGCCTCCAAGAGCTTCCCCATGCTGGACGAGACCACCCTGGCCATGGGGAAGGTGCCCGACGTGCCGCGACTCGCCGTGGTCGGCGTCACCGATTCGCCTTCGATCGTGAAGACCGCGTCGGCGACATCGCCGGTCCTGCTCGCAGGCGACGGTTCGGGCCTGGTCGACGCTGCCGGTGCCGGACTCCTGAGCGGCCACGAGCTGGTCCGCTATTCGGGGTCGATGGCATCGAACCCCGATGAGCTGCGTGCAGCACGGCCCGGCGCGGCCCTGATCGTCACCGACAGCAACCGGCGTCGTGGGCAACGGTGGGGCACGATCAAGGACACCTTCGGCGAAACCGAACGGGCCGGTCAGAAGCCGCTGGTGAACGACCCCACCGACAACCGCATCGACATCTTCGGCGACGCCGGCGCCGGTGACCGGGCGCGGACTGTGGCGCAACAACGCGGCGGGGTGATCGCCCAGGCGTCGAGCTACGGCAACCCGGTGACCTTCACCCCCGAAGCCCGCGCGATCTATGCCGTGGACAGTGCGGATGGCAAGGACGACGTGAACACCGCATGGACCACGGCGGCGTTCGGTCCGGCGAAAGGGGAGAAGCTCGAGCTCACCTTCCCAGCCGGTCTCAAGAGCAACCACATCACGCTGCTCCAGCCTCAGACCGGCCGTCCCGACCGCTGGATCACCAAGGTGAAGCTCACGCTGGACAACGGGTACTCCACCACGCTCGACCTCGGACCCGCGTCCAAGGAGCCGCCGGGCCAGACCTTCACGTTCCCCTCCCAGTCGTTCCACTCGGCGACGATCGAGATCACCGGCGACAATGTCGGCCACCAGTACGTGTACCAGACCGCGTCATCGGTCGGGTTCGCGAACGTGAGCTTCGGCCCCCAGACGCCGCGGGCCACCGAGTACGTACAGCTTCCCCGGGACCTGTTGGGCACGCTGGGATCGTCGTCGCAGGCCAACCCGCTGGCGCTGGTCCTGACCCGCCAACGCATCGACCCCTACAACGCGCTGCGCACCGACCCCG
>CAZEAV010000067.1:1498-2357 GCA_964510215.1 uncultured Iamiaceae bacterium | reverse complement strand
ACCCTTCATCGCGCGTACCTGGCAGCAGCCGACGCGACGTTCGTTCGCGATCACCGGTTCGGCACATCTGGATCCCCAGGCGCCGCCCTCGGTCATCGACACCACGCTGGGCATGCCCGACGCGTCGCACGGTGGGGTCGACGTGAGCGAGAGCCGGCACCTGACCGGGGCGCCGAAACAGCGGGCGACCGCCGCGGTCGACGGTGACCCGTCGACCGCGTGGACGACGGGCTTTCTCACCTCCGTCGGCGACTACGCCCAGTATCGGACGGCGAAGAAGGTCAGCTTCGACCACCTCGATTTGGATGTGGTGTCGGATCGTCACCATTCGATCCCCACCCGCCTCACCGTGCGCGTCGACGATGGCAAGAAGGTGACGGTGAACCTGCCACACATCGCACACACCTCCCGGCTCGGGTCCACCACGAAGGTCCGCGTCGAGCTGCCCGAGACCCTGACCGGCTCCAAGATCAAGTTGACCATCGCCAGACAGCACTCGCGGTTCACGCACGACTGGTACTCGAACAACCTGATCCCGATGCCGGTGTCGATCGCCGAGTGGGGCGTTCCCGGGCTGCGGGCGTCCCAGCCCGCCGGCAAGACCGCATTGCCCAGCGGTTGCAGCGCCAAACTGTTGGTGGTCGACAACAAGCCGGTGTCGGTGCACGTCTCGGGCACGGTGGCCGATGCGCTGGACGGCAAGACGTTGTCGGTCAGCCAGTGCGGCAGCTCGGCTTCGGGTGGAGTGCAGCTCAAAGCAGGCAAGCACGACCTGCTGACGGCATCCGGGGCGACGGCCGGCTACGACCTCGACCAGTTGGTATTGCGATCGGCCGCCGGCGGGAAGGCCGCGAAGTCG
>CAZEAV010000067.1:0-1488 GCA_964510215.1 uncultured Iamiaceae bacterium | reverse complement strand
ATGGTGCCCCGAGCGGACACGGTCGGCCCCAAGGTCACGGTGGACGGCCAGACACGAACCTCGTTCGATCTGACGGTCACCGGCGCGGACAAGAAGTTCTGGCTCGTTCTCGGTCAATCGCAGAGCGACGGTTGGAAAGCGAGCGTCGACGGGCATGACCTCGGTTCGTCCAAGCTGGTGGATGGCTATGCGAACGGGTGGAAGCTCGACCCGTCCAAGTCCGGGACCCTGCATGTCACGCTCACCTGGACCCCGCAGCGGGTCGTGTGGATCGCCATCGCATTGTCGGCGGCGGCGATGGTGCTGTGCCTCGCGCTGGTCGCGCTGCCGCTGTTCCGTCGGCGGATGGCGCCCCTCGCGGACGACGCCACGCCGCCGCGGGGGAACTCCTCGGCGGCGAGCATTCCGGCCTCGTTCGACTTCCGCCGCGCGCTCGAGTACCGGGGCGCCCGCCCCAAGCTGGGTGTCGTCATCGGGGTGACGCTGGCAGCCGCCATCGGCGCGGGACTGGTCGCGGGTGCGTGGACCGCTCCCATCTTCGGCATCGCCGCGCTCGTCTGTCTCCGCTTCCGTCGAGCGCGGCCGGTGCTGAGCCTTGGCGCCCCTGCGTGCGTGGTGATCGTCGCCGGCTACTACGTGGCGTTCGTGGCGTTCCGGGACACCTACCTGCGATTCGGGTGGCCGTCGTGGTTCTCCCGAATCGTGCCACTGGGATGGTTCGCGGTCATCGCATTGGTCCTGGATCTGGTCGTCGACCGGTGTTGGCTGCGACGCTGGTGGCCCACCCGCGACGCCGACGACTGAGAAGGGCCCGGCCGGGGGAGGACGACGGTGACATCGAGCCCCGGTTCGTCCGCCCCTGGCGCAGGCGCGAGGATGACGGCCATGGGACGAGACCGACGCGGCGTATCCGGAGACGCCGGGCGGAGATTTCTCATCGACGCACTTCTCGGCGCGCTGAACACCGCGAATGCGCACCGTCCGCTGTCGATGCGGGGGCGCAGCAGCATCGCATGTTTCTTCCCGTCGTGGCTGACATCGGAGCTGCCGCTGCACGCGATCGCCTGGCAATCGGTGTCCACCGTGTGGCACATCCGACGTGGAGCGCTCCGCACGCGCGCCGGCTGGGTCGGGATGGCGGTCACCGCGGCGTCGTGGTGGGGGCTGGTGTCGCTGTGGCGGCTGGGAGAGGCGTCCGAGGCCATCCTGTCTGCGGCGCTGCACGAGGCCCTGGGCGACGGCGCAGCCCTCGAGCTGGCACCGGGCGAGGCAGGCGCGGAGCGTCGGGCGCGTCGTCATCACCTCGTGCTCGGGCCTGCGGACTACCCGCGTCGGCGTTGGGTGCACGATGGCCGACTGGCCTATGGCGATCGGGGACGACGCAGCCGGCTCGACATCTGGCGGAGCCCGGACCGGCGTCTGGGCGACGGATTTATCACCCGAGGCCGTGGTGGACGCCTATCGCAACCGCCGACTGCTCGCCACGCA
>CAZEAV010000066.1:0-9206 GCA_964510215.1 uncultured Iamiaceae bacterium | reverse complement strand
CGTTGACCCTCGCGCTGCGCGCGCTGGGCGTCGGAGGTGGCGACGAGGTGATCGTGCCATCGAACACCTACATCGCGACCTGGCTCGCCGTCTCGGCCGTGGGCGCGATACCGGTGGCGGTCGAACCCGACCCGGCAACGCACAACATCGACCCGGCCCGGATCGAAGCCGCCATCTCTCCACAAACGCGGGTCATTCTGCCGGTCCACCTGTACGGGCGGCCGGCCGACCTCGACCCGATTCTCGCGCTCGCCCGGGCCCGCGGGCTGAACGTGGTCGAAGACGCCGCACAGGCCCACGGTGCCCGTTACCGGGGGACACGAATCGGCGCGCACGGCGACGTGGTGTGTTGGAGCTTCTATCCGGGCAAGAACCTCGGCGCGCTCGGCGACGCCGGAGCGATCACCACCGACGATGCAGAAATCGCCGATCGTGTGCGGGTCCTGCGCAACTACGGCTCACGCACCAAGTACGTGAACGAGGTACGCGGGGTGAACAGTCGCATGGACGAGATCCAAGCCGCCGTGCTGCGCGTCAAGCTCACGAGGTTGGACGAGTGGAACGAGCGTCGCGCGTCGATCGCGTCGCGGTATCTGCGGGAGCTGGCCGGCCTCGACGCTTTGGGGCTCCCGACCGCCCCCGATCGGGCCGACCCGGTCTGGCACCTTTTCGTCGTCACGCACCCGGATCGCGACGAACTGCAGCGACGTCTCGCCGAGAGGGGCATCCAGACCCTGATCCACTACCCCACACCCCCGTACCGCCAAGCCGCGTATGCCGGGCATCCCGCCATCGAATCGGCGCCGATCGCGGACCGCCTGGCCGATACCGTCCTCAGCCTTCCGGTCGGCCCCCATCTCGACGACGCGTCGGTCACGAGCGTCGTCCAGGCCTGCCGGTGATCGGCCGGGTCTCCCCAGTGCGACCGCGTGGCGGGCCGCGGCGTGTGGGATGCCCGCGCGCAGCCACGCTCAGCCCGTGCAGCGACTGCTCGCCTCGGCCCTCGCCCGGCCTCGGCCGGGTCCAGGAGACCGGGGACATGTGACGCTCACAATGGGAGGGTCCTGCCGTTTCCCATCGGATCGGAAAGGCAGGCAGGTTCCAGCGTGGCAGTTCCGGACATGAAAGTCATCGGTGGGGTCGGAAGCATCCGCCGAGGACGCCACCAGGCGCCTTTCCATCGGCTGCTTTACTGGGGCGGTGCCATTGGAGCCTGCCGCGAACCTGACCGAGCTCGCCGAGACGGCCCGACAGACGCTCGGCGGTCATTTCTCCGAGTTGGCGGACGGTCGAAGCATCATCCACCTGGGCTATTGCGGCCATTCGAACCCGGGTGACTGTGCGATCTCACTGGCCGAGGACCGCATTCTCCACGATGCCGGCATCGACGTGAAGGTCCGGGTGACCGACATCGATCTCGAGCTGCGGTACGCCGAGACCGCGGCACTCATCCGCTCGAACCCGGACCTGCCCATCCTGTTCCGCGGTGGTGGGACCCTCAACGATGTGTATCCACCCACCGCCCTGCGCCACGCGGCCATCATCGAGGAATTCGGCGACCGGTCGATCGTCGAGGCAGCCGTGGGCATCCACTTCTCCACCCTCGATGCCGCGGAACCGCTGCGTCGCGCGGTGGCCGGGCATCCGGACTTCCGCCTGCTGGTCCGCGACGACCAGAGTCACGAGTGGGCGAAGCAGTATCTGGATTGTCCGGTTTCCTTGGTTCCCGACGCGGTCCTCAGCGGACGGCCCGGGCAACGCCGCAAGCCCGAGACCGGCACGATCGGCGTCGCCGTGCGGGATGATCTCGAAGCGGCCCATGGCCGCGGTGCCGTTCCACCGGATCCCTCCATTCTCTGGGGCGTCGAACCACGGGCCTGGCGGTCGCCTCGGCTCATTCCGTCGCGGATCCGTCGTCGGCTCGACGGACCGACCGCGCTCACCTCGTTCATCGAGCCGTTCGTGGCGAGAGGGCGTCTCACCCGTGCCGTCCGCCAACTGATCTCCCATGAGGTCGTGGTCGCCGATCGGCTCCATGTGGCCCTGCTCTGCATCATGCACGGGATTCCGGTCGTGGCAGTCGACAATTCCTACGGGAAGGTGAGCGCCGCGTTCAGGACGTGGCACCTGGAGGACCTCGCTCGAGCTCGGCTGGTGGAGGACTTCACCGAAGCCATGGACATCGCCGGGCGTTGGACCGCCTGAACGGCGTTATGAGTCGTCCCGCCGGGCCGGAGAAGCGACGGAACGAGGCAGCCCTCGCTCGGGCCGGCGGAGCACCTTCGACCATGCACGTGCGAGTGCTGCGGTCGGATAGCGTGCCGCCCAGACAATCTGCGCGGCCCGGGGGCCCGCGGTCCGGCCTGGAATGGTTCTGATCAGGCGGCCCCTCAACAATGCCGTCTCGATCGCCCGTTGCAGCTCAGGTTGTGCGTCCCGCCGCTTCAGATCACCGAGGAAATCGGACCAGGCGGCGTCCGCACCGCTTCCGGGCTTCTGCCGTGCGACGTCGATGACCGAGGGCTCCCCCAGAGTCGGGAAACGATCCGCCACCCCGGCGATCTGGGTGGCCACGGCCGTGCGGATGCACTTCTCGCAGACCCCACAGTTGTACGACTGCCCGTAGTTGCGATAGCAGACCCGCAAATGCTCCCGGGCAACCGGCGACTCGCCCAATGCGCGGATCTTCCCGAGACGGTTCCGCTCGGCGCCGTCGTGGACGATCTCGACGGCCTCACTCGACCAGAGTGGATCGAGCATCGGGTGCGACCCCCAGGGCCTCAGATGGCCGTATCCCCACGACGCCGGGATGAGCACGCGCCCGAAGTCCGCTGCAAGCAGATGCGCGACGGCCGCGAGCGCCGCGCCGTGATAGTCGGTCCAGCCGACTCCGGTCATCTCGCAGAGTTCACGGAGGTTCGAACGCAGCTCGATGAGACGTTTGCCGAGTGAATCCGCGGCAACCCGGAGATGCGCCGCGACCTGTTCGTACAGACGCGCATCTTCGAGAGCGATGTCGAGGCCGTGCACGTAGACGAGCGCCGTCAGATCGGAGGCATTCGAAACGACCGAATAGAACGAGTCGACGCCACCGGTGAAAAAACAGGCGGTGCCGCGAGGTACTGCGGCATCAGGCGGTGGATCGCCGGGTTCGGCCTTGACAGCAACGCGTCTGTATTTCGGCCGAGCGGGTCGCAACGCGGTGTCCCACGCCAACATGACGTCTTGGATCTGCGCCACTCTGGAAGCGAGCGTCGGATCGACCGCCCGGTCGACGACGATGTCGGGCTCGCCCAGCGCCATGGCCGGAAGCAGGGCCGCCGGTAAGAGCACGTCACCGGTCAGAGCGACGTCGACGCCGTCGGGCACATCGATGAACACGCGCTGTTCGCCCCCGCTCCACGCGACGCGAAACGTGACGCGGTTGCCCTCGCGCTCGAGATCACCGGCCCACATCAGGACTCAACCGAAATCCGACCATGTGGTCCCTCACCGTACTGCGTTCGCGCTAGCCCAGCAGCGCTCGGACCCGTTGCCCCAGGCGGTCGGCGTCGCAGGCAGCGATAGTGGTCACTTCCGCAAACCGTGCCGCAGCGGCCGCGCTCGCCTGCTCGTAGACCTCCGACCGATCGAGTGCCGACAGTGTCGCCTGCCATGCATCCAGCTCATCGCGATCGGCGAACATCGCGGCGTCACCGAGGGCTTCGCGGAGTCCCGCACAGGGATGCGCGATCGTGGGAATTCCCGACGCGGCCGCTTCCAGTGGGGTACGTGGGAAGCCTTCGCTCCACGAGGGTGTCAGCAGCACGCGGGTGCGGGCATAGATCGATTTCATGTCATCGGTCGGACCCAGGACCTCGACATTGTGGGGCAGCTCGTCCGGGACCACCTGGTCGCCCCAGCCTCTGACGCCGAGAAAAGAGGTGTCGGGCAGACGTTCGGCCAGGGCCCAGAAGACCGCTGCACCTTTCCACTCCGAGAGGTTGACCAGGGTGACCGACGACCCGGGCTCGGTGCGATAGGGCGTCGCGTCGATCGGTGGGCGGGCCACCATCCCGTACGGGGGGTTTCCGTGGAGGTCGAGGATGTGCTCGGCCACGGCCACCATCAGGTCGGGCGGTCGGCGGAGCTCATCGCGCACGTCGGTGGTGGGATCGTGCAACAGGTACACGAGTGGGCGGTGCGAGTACGCCGCGAGCCGACTCGCCGCCTTGGTGCGCGCACGCTGCGTGAGCACCACGTCGGCCCATCGGTAGTGGGCGAGCATTCCTTTCGTCCCCGGTGCTGTCACGACCTGAAAGGAAGCCTCCGGATACGCCTCGGGCGTCACGAGTCGGACGTTCAGTCCACGGGCGACCAGCGCGTCCAGGAGCGCGGCGAGCGCCGTGAACGCGCCGGCACGGGGGCGATCGGACACGTCGACCAACACACGCACCGGGCCGGGCTCGCGCCCGCGGCGCGTGATCGGATACCCGGCGACCGGGAGCGCGGTGTACAACGCGGCGTTCCAGAACCGGCTCACGCGCGGATCCGTGCGGAACCTGCCCAACACGCTCATCGTGTCCCCGCTCCGGTGGTCGGTGGGGTTCCTGTGGCGAGGGGACCGGCGGCCGGCTCGGTCACGTCGCCGTCCCGATTCGGTTCAACGGTTGCTCCGGGGGCGGGACACGGCGCGGGCGAGGCGCGGCGCACGGTCGTGGACCGCGTCGCGCAGGAGTCGCCGCCCCAGGGTCAGCCGCCCCCGCCAACGCGGGTACATGATGGCCAGCGCGTGCAGCAGCAACGGGATTTCGCCGGGCTCGACACCCCGGCGGATCTCGTCGGCGAGAAGGTCCTCGAAGACGCGGTCGCGTGGCAACGCCTCGGCACGACCCGCGGCCCTTGCGACGCTCATGCGCGTTCCGCCCAGGCGGGTCGAGATGACCGCTGCGAGATAGGGCCAGTGTGCGCCACCGCGTCGGGTGACCGAATCCGCCCGGAGGCGGTAGAAGTACGTCGGCTGGTCGATCTGGATGATCGGGGTGATCCTCGACAGGTTCATCATCAGCATGAAGTCCGAGGCCCGTTCCAGGTTGACGGGTGATCCACCGGCGGCGACGAGCGTGGCGCGGTCGACGACGAGTGCGGGTCCGGGTGGCGCGGAGACCGGGAAATTCGGATCGATCGTATCGGGGTGGCTCGCCGCGGTGTCCCCTTCGCCGAGGCACAGACCCGTGAGAGTCTCCAGTGCGGCGCCCGGCGCGACCCGGTACCGCGGCCAGTCGGTGTCCAGGCGCTCACCGCGTTCTGCGGCGACTCCATCGCCCGACGCTTCGACGAACGCGGTCATTCCCGTGTACACCGCGGCCGGATGGTCGTTCGCCTCGAGCCACTCCGCGATCCGGGCGAGCCGGGTCGGGTGGTACAGGTCGTCATGGTCCAGGAACGTCACATACCGGCCCCTGGCCACCGCGAGCGCGGTGTTCCGGGCGACCGCGATGCCCGTCGAGGGCACTTCCAGCACGGTGGTGACCACCGGGGACGCATCGGCGATCCGGGGTGTGGCATCGGTCGAGCCGTCGTCGACCACGATCACCTCGAAGGAATCATGCGTGGAGCGCCCGAGCGATTCGAGTGCCTCGCCGATCAGTGCCTCGCCGTCGCGCACACACATCACGACGCTGAAGTCGGGACCGGATTCGTCCGCTCCGCCCATTCAGCGGCTGCCTCTCGGGCGGGCGCCACGCGGTTGGTCACCAGTTCCCGTGCGCGCCGACATCGCCGACAGCGTAGTGGCCGGGTCTCCACGGTCGATCAGCGGTGGAGGGCCGCGGTTCGCGGCTTTTCGGTCGTCCCTCGACACGACCTACCGTGGGGGAGCCGCCAGGAGGGCTGACGACATGATCCGCACCACCGAATCCATGGGTTTCCAGCGCGGTGTTCCGGCCACCCGTCGGCGGGTCGACACCCGACACGGGACCGTTCCGTCCCCGGCCTGCCACGGCGGGCCGGTTCGTCCGTGAGCCCATCGGGCGTGGTCCGTCCTCGGGTCCTCGCATTCCACCTGCCCCAATTCCACCCCATCCCCGAGAACGACGAGTGGTGGGGCACCGGGTTCACCGAGTGGACGAACACCGCCAGGGCGAAACCGCGATTCCCCGGCCACTACCAACCGCATGTACCTGCCGACCTGGGGTTCTATGACCTGCGCCTCCCCGAGGCGCGGGCCGCGCAGGCCGAGCTCGCAGGGACGTTCGGCGTCGGCGGATTCATCTACTGGCACTACTGGTTCGGTGACGGACGCCAGCTCCTCGAACGCCCGGTGAACGAGATCGTCGACTCTGGTGAACCCGACTTCCCGTTCGCGATCGCCTGGGCCAACCAGACCTGGTCGGGCATCTGGCACGGCGCCGAGGACCGGGTATTGATGGAACAGCGGTATCCGGGTCCGGCGGACACCCGGGCCCATTTCGACCATCTGCTCGGCGCGTTCTGCGACCCGCGGTACATCACCGTGGACGGCAGGCCGCTGTTCTACGTGTTCCGACCCGAGCAGCTTCCCGACCCCGCGGCGTTCGTGGAACAGTGGCAGAAGCTGGCTGTCGCCGCCGGTCTGGGAGGGTTGTACCTCGTCGCCGAGGTCTCGGACCTGTTGGGACGGGGCATGTCCTACACGGGCGCCGCCGCAGACGGTTTCGACGCGTCGTTGTACATGCGTTTCCCGGCCGATGCATCGGCCATCGGTCACCAGGTGATGCGCGTGGGCCGGAAGCTCGGCGCCGGTGAGGTGTTCCGGTATCGGGCCGAACCGATGCCCGTGCCCCTCGACGACCGTCTGGGTCGCACCTACACCACCATCTACCCGGGGTGGGACAACTCGCCGCGTTCGGGGCGCCGCGGCCTGATCCTGCACGGGGCGACGCCGGAGAAGTTCCGGCCCCATGTCCGCGATGCGATCGACCGGGTACGCGCCCTGCCCGCGTCCGAGCAGCTCGTCTTCGTGAAGTCGTGGAACGAATGGGCCGAGGGCAACCACCTGGAACCCGACCTCCGTTTCGGGACCGCGTTCCTGGAAGTGATCCGGGACGAGCTCGGCCGGGGACATGGGTCGTGATCGACGACGGCCAGGCCGGGAGTCACCGCGACGGACACCGGGAGAGACCGCTGCGCATCGCGATGAGCTCGTACTATCTCCCTTCCGAGTCGAAGATCGGCGCCGGCTACCAGGCTCACGGACTGGCTCAGGCCATGGTGCGGGCCGGGCACGACGTGACGATGTTCAGCCCGTGCACGAGGCCAAAGGACGCGTGCTATCACCATGTGCGCGTCGACGTCGCCGGCCCGCTGGCCACGTTCCGTTGGGCGTTCGCGTTGCGGCGGCTCGACCTGTCGGCGTTCGACGTCTTCCATGCAGCCGGGGACGACTACTGGTTCATGGGCAAGAAGCGTCCGGCCCACGTGCGCACGATGATGGGTTCGTGCCTCGCGGAGGCGATGAAGATCCACGGTTCCAAGGAGCGGATCCGGATGGTGGCACTGGGCCTCGGGGAGATCCTCGCGACGCTGGTGGCCGACCGGACCGTCCTCATCTCGGACAACACGCGCCGCTGGTTTCCCTGGGTCTCCACGGTGATTCCCTGCGGCGTGGATCCGGAGCGGTTCCACCCCGGCGGGGCCAGAGAACCCGAACCGACGATCCTTTTCGTCGGCACCTACCACAACCGCAAGCGTGGCCGCTTTCTGATGGAGGTGTTCGCGGACGAGGTGCGACCGGCGGTACCGGACGCGAAGTTGTGGATGGTCTGTGGTGGCGCGCCCGAGGCCGACGGGGTCGAGGTGCTGGGGCGGCTCAGTGACGCGGAGCTGGCCGATCGTTACCGGCGCGCGTGGGTGTTCACGCTGCCGAGCACTTATGAGGGATTCGGTGTGCCCTACATCGAGGCCCTGGCATCGGGGACCCCGGTGGTGACCACGCCGAACGTCGGGGCCACCGAGGTGCTGGGCGGTGGTCGCCACGGCCGCATCGTCGCCGACACCGACCTCGGCACCGCGCTGGTCGATCTGCTCGGTGACGCGCAGGCCCGCACGGCGCTGGCCGCAGCCGGCCTGCGCGCGGCGGAGCGCTTCGCGTGGCCACGGGTGGCCGGTCAGTACGAGCAGCTCTACCGGGAACTGCTTGCACGGCCGGCCCGGAGAACGGCGCGGCGATCGGAGCGACGCCGCACCCGAGGGCCGCGGTGGACCCCGGTGGTGATGCCTCGGAACGGGGCACGGATCACCGACCCTCGCCGCACGGTCGCATCACGACGGGGTGGCGATCATCTACGCTGACCGGGCTGTGTGCAGGGTCATCGACGCGGACGACGGAAAGGAACCGGCCCCGTCGGGAATCAGCTCGAATGCTGCCGGGACTTTCGGCCGTCGGCGGCTTCCGGGGCTCGATGTCCTACGCGGGATCGCGATCGCCCTCGTCATTCTCCGGCATGCGCGCCCACAATTCTTCGGGGGATCCGGCATCGTCGGGGTGACGCTGTTCTTCACGCTCAGTGGCTATCTGATCACGAACGTGCTGCTGAGGGACATGGTCCGGATCAGGCAGATCGACTGGCGGCGCTTCTATCGAAACCGGGCGCTTCGCCTCCTTCCCGCACTCGTCGGAATGCTCGTGATCGGCCTCGGCGTAGCCGGCATCCTGTCGACGGACATCACCCTTTCGGTTCAGCTACGCAGCGGGCTCGTCGGCATCTTCTACGTGTCGAATCTGCCGTGGATCATTCACGGAACAGCCCCGATGATCGGGCATCTGTGGACACTCGCCACCGAGGAGCAGTTCTACCTCATTTGGCCCTGGGTGCTCGCGTGGAGCGTGCGCCGAGGACGTCTCCGTTCGACGGTCTTGACGCTGTCGATCCTCGCGATCGTGTTGTCGGCGGGGCTTGCCGTTATCTTTCGGGAACGCCCTGTCGTGCTGTACAAATTGCCGACGACGTGGGTTCTCACCTTGCTTTTGGGAGCACTCGCGGCGATCCTCCACGACACCCTGGCCCCTCGCGTGTCGTGTGCGTGCGCCGTCGTCGCGGCGCTGGTCCTGGCAGCGCTGTGCTTTCCGCAGCTCAAGATCCATGCGATCACCTACGTCTACGCCCCGTTCGTGATCGTAACGTGCGGAGCCCCCCTCTGCCTGTGGGCCGCGACATTTGGGGAGCAGTCGGTGCTGTTCGGCCCGT
>CAZEAV010000065.1:0-9259 GCA_964510215.1 uncultured Iamiaceae bacterium | reverse complement strand
GCCCAGGAACTCCACCACCGACACCCCCACGATGGTCGCGCCGGCCCGCTCCTCGGCTTCGCGCACCGGTCCGCACTCGGCGGGTGCCAGCCCGTCGATGCCCGCCTCACCGGAGGTCACCAGCACGTAGCGCACGTCGATGCCCGCGTCGGTCCACTTCGCCACGGCGGATGCCGCTCCGAACTCCAGGTCGTCGGGGTGGGCCACGATGCACAGCACCGAGGAGAAGTCGTCGGGGAAGGGCACCAGTTCGGCCATGGTTGGGTCCTCGGTTCGGGTCGGCTGAGGCGGCCGGTCAGTCGCCCCGGGTGATGCGGTCGATCTCGGTGCGGTCGTCGTCGGTGGGGGTCCACGCCGCCGCGGCCACGTTCGCCGCCACCTGGTCGGGCCGCGTGGCGCCGGCGATCACCGAAGCCACACGGGGTTGCGCCGCCAGCCAACCCATCGCCACGTCGAGCAGGGTGACGCCCCGGGCGTGCGCGAACGCCTCGAGGGCTTCGGTCACGGCGAACACGTCGCCGGTGAGGGCGTCGGTGCGGCCCCAGGCGACCAGCCGGCTGTCTTCGGGCGGGTCTTCCCCGCGCCGGTACTTGCCGGTGAGAATGCCGCTCGCCAGCGGAAAATACGGCAGGATCCCCCACCCCACGTGTTCGACGGCCGGTACGACCTCGTCTTCGATGTCACGCTCGAGCAGGTTCCAGTGGTTCTGGGCGCTGATGAACCCCTGGCGGCCCGCCTCTCGGGAGGTCCACGCGGCGTCCACGATCTGCCAACCGCTGAAGTTGGAACACCCCAGGTACCGGACCTTTCCCTCGTCCACCAGCTCACCCAGCACGCCCAACGTCTCGGCGATGGGGGTGGCCGGGTCGGGACGGTGGATCTGGTACAGGTCGATCCGATCGGTCTGCAGGCGTCGCAACGACCGCTCCACCGCCTGGCGGACGTACCGCCGCGAACCACGGGCGCCCCAGTCGGGTGCCACGTCGTCGCCGGACAACGCCGAACCGAACTTGGTGGCCAGCACCACGTCGTCACGGCGCCCCCGCAACGCCTTGCCCAACACGACCTCGGCCTCACCGTAGGAATCGGAGGTGTCGATCAGGGTCACGCCCGCGTCGAGGGCGGCGTCGAGCACCCGCCGGCTGGCCGACGCATCGATCCGGAACCCGAAGTTGTTGGTGCCCAATCCCACCCGGGACACGACACATCCCGAATCACCGAGCCGGTTGAATTCCATGTCACTCATCGCGACTCAGGGTACCGTGGCAGCCGTGGTGTCCCCGTCGGCGGAGCGCCGCGAGTCGCTGCGTTCGATGGCGCGTGGGTCGGTGCCCAGGTAGCTCGCGACGACGAGCGGGTCGTTGCGTACCGCCTCGGGGGGACCCTCGGCGATGACGTGCCCGGCCTCGAGGCAGTAGACCCGGTCCGACAACGACATGATCATGGGCATGTCGTGCTCGACCACGAGCAGCGACGCGTCGAGCTCGTCGCGGATGGCCAGCAACAACGGCCCGAATGCCTCGGATTCGCGTTGGGCGACCCCGGCGGTGGGCTCGTCCAGACAGAGCACCTTCGCGTCGAGGGCCACCAGGGCGGCCAGCTCGACGATCCGGCGGGTACCGGTGGAGAGCTCCGCGATGGTGTTCTCCGCGAACCCGCCAAGACCGAGGAAGTCGATGATCTCGGTCGCCTCGGCCGCTTTGCGGCGTTCTTCGCGCCCCGAGGTGGGCCAGGCCAGCGCCGCGGCGGTGAAACTCGAGTGGTGCCGTCCCTCGAGGGCGACCATGATCGTCTCGCGCACCGTCAGCTCGCTGAACAGCCGTGCGGCTTGGAAGGTGCGCCCCAACCCGAGCCGGGCCCGGCGGTCCGCCGCCGTGCCGCTCATGTCCCGTCCCAGCACTTCGATGCGGCCCTTGGCCGGCAGGTAGCCACCCACCGCGTTGAGCAGGGTCGACTTGCCCGCACCGTTCGTACCGATCAGCCCGACGACTTCACCGCGGGCCACGCGCAACGACGCCGCGTCCACCGCGCGGACCCCGCCGAAGGTCACCACCACTTCCTGGGCCACGACCGCCGGTGCGGCCGCATCGGCGCCGGAACCAGCACCGTCGCCCGCGCCGTCGCCGCGGCGCCGAGAGGGCACCGCGGCCGGGCGCCGTGCCTCGGGCACCGCGACCCGCTTGGCGAGCCAGGCGAAGAACCCGTCCCGGATCCAGTAACCGATCTGCACCAGCCCGCCGGGGAAGTACAGCAGCAGGACCAACAGCCCGATGCTGGATGCGAACAACGGCACCAGGTCGTTGCCGGGGAAGAACGCCGGCAGCCCTTTCACCCACAGGGCGCCGAGGATCGGCCCCGAGATCGACCCGAGGCCTCCGATCACCGCGATCGCGACCACGTCCAGGGAGTCCTGGACGATGAAGAGCTGGTTGGTGTTGATGTTCTGGGTCAGCACCCCCAGCAGCGCCCCGCCGAGCCCGGCGACCGCGCCCGACAGCGCGAACCCGATCAGCTTCGTGCGCGTCGGGCTGAGCGTGTACGCCGAAGCCGACGCGGGGTTGTCGCGCACCGCGATCTGGTTGCGACCCGGCGCTCGCCGGCGCAGCCGCGCCACGATCGTGATCGTGAGCGCGACGCACGCCAACACGAACCAGTAGTAGGTGCGCTGGGAGGCGAGATCCAGCCCGAACACCTCGCCCCGGGGCACCCGGATGGGTGGCTGCATCCCCCCGCTGAACACGAAGTAGCCGAACAGGTCCTGTTGCGCCGCGTACGCGAACACGAAGGTCGTCACCCCGAGCAGCAGCCCTCTGATCCGCAGTGCCCCCAGGCCGATGACGACCGCGGCGAGCGCGGTCAACACGGTCACGATGATCAACGCCGGGATGAGCGGCATGGCCTGGACCTCGAAGTCGAGTCCGCCGATCGTGAACGTGATGCCCCGCACCAGTGTGCCCGCGCCCAGCGCGGCTCCGCCGGCGAAGGCCATCTGGCCGAGGGAGAGCTGTCCGGCCCACCCGGTCACGATCGACACCGACAACGCAACGAGCGCGAAACACCCGATCGAGGCGTACAGATACGCCCGGGTGGGCTGGGTGATGATCAACGGGGCCACGATCGCGACCACCAGGGCGACCGCGAACAAAAGGCGACCGTGGTGCCGGACCCACCAGCGGTCGCGGATCGCCGCCGGGATCGGTTTGACCTTCGGCGTGAACGAGTAGGACGCCGGGGAGGCGTCCTCCACGCTGCGGTCGGCGCGTCGTGCCTGGAAGAACACCACCACGAGCACGAGGATGAACAGGTAGGACTCGAACCGTCCCGGATCGGTGACGTTGTTGAACCCCACCACCGCTTCGACCACGCCGACCGCGAGCCCCGCGGCTAGCGCCCGGGGGAACGACTTCATCCCTGCAAGCACTGCCACGACCAGGCCCCGGGTCAGCGTCGCCGGCCCCAGGGTGGCGACCTGGTTGACCCCGCCGCTGGCCCCGGCGATCAGGACCAGCGAGATCGACGACACCGCCCCGGCGATCGTCCACACGATCGTCGACGCGGTCCTGGGGCTCACGCCCGACAGGCGCGCCAGATCCGCGTTGTCGGCCGCCGCGGCGACGCCGCGCCCGAACGCGGTGCGGGTCATCAACCAGCCGAGCACGAATGCGATGACCGGGACGACCACCGCGATACACACCTGGGCGCCGGTCAACTCGACGCCACCCAGGTGCACCCGACTGGCGAAGGCGAGAGGGAACAGCGCGTTGGCGTCGTCGACGTCGGGAAGCGACATCGTGACCGCCAAGGCGAGCTGGGCGATCCCGATCGTGGCGACCAACACGATCACCCGGGGCGCGGTGAACAGCCGCCGCACCACGATCAGCTCCATCGCGGTGGCGAACCCGGTCCCGGCCACGAGGGCGAGCGGCAGGGCGACCCAATAGGGGAACCCGTACTGGAGGGTCAGCAGGGCCATGACCCCGGCGGCGGGCAGGCCCATCGACCCGACCGCGAAGTTGATCACCCGGGTCGAGCGGTACACGAGCACCAGGCCCATACCGACCAGGCCGTACACCAACCCGGTGACGGCGCCGTTCACCAGCACCTGCGAGGTGAACAACGTGGCGAGCAGCAGCGGAGGGGTCACGACGTCCCCAGGAACACCGCGCGGGCCAGATCGTCGCGTTCGGCGAGCTCGCGGGCGTCACCGTCGAATCGCACGGTGCCCTTCTCCAGGAACACCGCCCGGTCCGCGATCTCGAGGGCGATGTTGAGCGACTGCTCGACGATGATCATCGTCTGGCCCTGCTGCTTGAGCCGGTCGATCACGACCAGCAGGTCCTGGACGACCGTCGGGGCGAGCCCAAGGGACAACTCGTCGATCAGCAACAACTCGGGGTCGTGAAGAAGGACCCGGCCGAGCGCGAGCTGCTGTTGTTGGCCCCCGGACAGCAGGCCGGCGTTGCGCCGCCGGATCGTGGCCAACTCGGGGAACAGCTCCCACACCCGCTCCAGTCGCTCGGCCCGCAGCGGCCGGGGCAGCGCCTGCGCGGCGACGGTCAGGTTCTCGGCAATGCTCAGCGACGGGAACACCCCGCTGCCGCCGGGAAGGAGCTGGATGCCCATGGCGTTGCGCTGCTCGGGTGAGGTGAAGGTGATGGTCCGGCCGCCCAGGCGAACCGCGCCCGCCGAGGGCACACCGAGCCCGGCGATCACGCGCAGGATCGTCGACTTGCCCGCGCCGTTGGTGCCCAGCAGGGCGAGCGTCTCGCCGTGTGCGACGGTGAGGTCGACGCCGAAGAGCACCTGCACCCCCGTGTATGCGAAGTCGATGTCGGCCAGGGCCACGAGCGGGATCGCCTCGGGGTCGGCCTGCTGGCGGGCCCGTTCGGCCTCCTCGTCCTCGATGTCGGCGACGATCATCGCGAGGTCGTCGTTGATGGTCCACGCGCCCCGGAACAGCAGGATCGCTCCGACGATCGCCGAGGGGATCGCGCAGATCATGATCGCGGCCCTGTTGCCCATCGAGGAGGCGAGTGCGGCGCCGATGAGTGCGCCACCCACCGCGCCGAACAGGAAGACGTAGATCGCCGCGAACGCGATGCCGAGGGAGCGCAGCCGGTACGGGATCACGCCCTGGATCACCGGCGAGATGAGCGCGAACGACGACGCGGCGAGCACGGCGCCGGGCATCGCCAGGATGGTGAAGGCCACCGCGTTGGGCATCGAGAACTGCAGCGGGGTCAAAAGCGCGCCCGGCAGGACGAGCACGGCGAGGATCTTCATGGCCCGCGGCGGGCTGACACGGTAGAGCTGGTCGAAGCGGCGGCCCAGCAGCGGCAGCACCACGACCGTGAGCGCACCGGCCACCGAGGTGACGACCCCGCGCCCGAATGCGTCGAGGCCGTATTCGTCGCGGAGGAAGTAGTTGGTCAACCCGACCATCGGGAACATCTGGAATCCGATCGCGGACAGCGCGATCGCGAGGATCCGCAATGTCCGGATCTGCTTGAGTCGCCCGAACGCCATCTCCAGCGACACGGGCACCCCGGGGTCGTCCGCGGGCACCTCGCCCACCACCGAACGCTGCTCCCACTGGCCCCGCGGGGGTTCGCGCACCCAGAACGCGAGGATCGCCACGATGATCGTGGGGATCGCAAGGATGATGAACGCCCACCGCCAGCCGCCGCTCTCGGCTCCCCCGAACAGCGCGGCGATGCCGCCGACGAGCAATGGGCTCAGCACGGCGGCGATCCGGCCCACCGTGCCGGTGACCGACGCGATCCGGCCACGGATGCCGATCGGGTAGGTGTCGGCGAAGATCGAAGAATGTACCGGGATCGTGTGTGCCTGGGCGATGCCCACCCCGAAACGGGCCCAGAACAGCATGAACGCGTTGACAGCCATCCCCGACACCATCGACATGGCGCTGAAAACCAACCCGCACACCCCGACGATGGGGGATCGCTTCACTTTGTCGGCCAACCAGGCCAACGGCACGATCCCCAGCACGACGAAGCCTGCGGAGGCCGACGTGATGAACACGATCACACCTTCGGAGACGTGCAGCGTGTCGCCGATGTCGGGGCCGAGGATCGACATCGTCGCCGATTCGAGCTGGTCGAACGCGGCCAGGGCGACGAGCACGACGAGCGTGAACGCTCCGCCGCCCGCCGCGAGGCCACGGCGCAACGTCACTTCCTCGTCACCGACGCCGGGCAGTGCGTCGACGTCGGTGTCGCTCGACCGTCGCCCGCCCGCGGACCCGAGCGCCTCGGCGTCCTCGGCCACCACGCCCGCGGTCAGCGTCGCCAGCGACGGCCCGAGGCGCGTGTCGCCGGAGCCGGGTGCCGCTTCGTTGCTCACGTCAGCTCCGCTGCCGATCCGGCGAGTGCGACGTCGCCGTCGTCAGTTGCCGGTGGGCTCGTCGTCGCGGACGAACTGGGCCTTGGCGACGTCCCAGTGCCACAGGTACTTCTGCATCCCGGCCCCCCACTTGGTCGGGCTGAGCGATGCCTTGGGAATCCCCGGCAGACTGAACGACTGCAACGACTTCAGCCCCTTCACGATCGACGATGCCGACGGGTCGTCACCGGCCGCTTCGAGCACCTTGACGGTCAGGTCGAAGATCTGACACACCTGGGGCACGAAGGTCGCGCCGACCGAGGAGGAATAGACGTCTTTGCTCCGCACGTCGGTCGGCTTCAG
This sequence comes from uncultured Iamiaceae bacterium, assembly GCA_964510215.1. Lineage (GTDB taxonomy): Bacteria > Actinomycetota > Acidimicrobiia > Acidimicrobiales > Iamiaceae > JAFDWI01. The sequence goes on along the minus strand of CAZEAV010000065.1, from coordinate 2,554 downwards.
GTCGAGGTCGGAGTGCGCGTTGATCGTGTCCAGGCACTTGAGGAAGTCGGGGTCCTTCTCCATCACCGGTGAAGGGATCGATCCCATGACCGCGAGGTCACCTTTGAGCTTGGTGGGATCTTTCAGACCGTAACCGTCGAGGTTGCCGTTCGCCTGCCCGTTGGTGAACACGACCAGTGGGTTCCATGACGTGCGCTGCAGGGCCGGGATCGGCACCCCAAGCCCCGACCACACCACCAATGCGTCGGCGCCGTCGGCCTGGAACCGCTGGAAGATCGTGTCGATGTCGTTGCCGGCCTTGACCTGGTCACCCGACTGGGGCAACTTGGCTTTGGACACCACGTCGACGCCGGCGTCCTTCAGCGTGCCGATCACCTGTTTGTCGATGACCGAGTCCGGGGTCTCGCTGTCCCAGTAGACCGCGACCTTCTTGCCCTTGAACACACCGGCGTCGATCGCGACCTTCATCTGGTCGAGGGCGACGTTCTCGTCGGAATCCTGCACGGTGATGAGCGGCGCTTTCGAGCGCGCCTTGCGTTCGTCGTTCAGACCCCAACCCGCGAAGTAGGGCGTCTTGTGGGTTTCGGTGACGCACAGGCTGTTGTCCCCCAGGTACATGCCGATGACCGCGAAGACCTTGTCGTCCTCGATCAGCTTGCGGCAGCTCTCCTCACTGGACTCGGTGCCCACCGGCACGAAGGAGGCCTTCGCGATCTCGATCTTGCGACCGTTGATCCCGCCTTTGTCGTTGACCGAGTCGACCAGCGCGGGGACGACCTCGGCGGGCAACGGGTCTCCCCCGCCGGCCAAATCGACGCCGAACTGCTCCTTGACCTTGGCGTAATCGACCAGCGCGAGGCCGAGCTTGATGGTGGTGGCGGTGAGCCCCTGGACCGGGGTGTCGGCGAACTTGGCGGCGTAGTCGGGGCCGGAGCTGCCGGCAGCGGTCGTGGTGGACCCACTCGCGGACTTGTCCGAATCCGATACCGAACACGAGGCCAGCACGAGCGCGAGCGCGATGCCGACGGTGGCGGTGAGACGGGTCACGGATGAGTGCTTCATGGGACGGATTCCTCGTGGTCGGTGCGCGGGACGGCGGGGCACCAGGTGGCATCGCCGTCCCGTATCGGACACACCCGGGACCTCGCCCCGGATCGACTGGGCCATCTGGATTTCTAGCGATCATAAGGATTCCGGATCCGGGTGTCAACGGTCGGCGGGGGACGGCGGTCATGTCGCCGCGGTCGCCCGGGTGGCCCGGGTGGCAGGATTCCCTTGAATCGTTCCCTGAATCAGCCGCTACACCGGCGTCTTCGCTGCTGGGGGCGTCAGAACCAGGTGGAAAGTTCTCCGAACACTCGTTAGGATCCTGCTCGATGTCCGACACTTCGGGGCCCGCCGTCGCCGACGGGGACAACCGCGCCCGTCAGGTTCGCGGCGACGCCCGACGTCACCAGATCCTCGATGCGGCCGTGCGGCTTTTCGCACTCCACGGCTACCAGGGCACGGGAGTGGCGACTCTGGCCGACGAAGTCGGCATGACCGCGCCCGGTCTGTTGTATTACTTCGGCACCAAGGAGCGCCTGCTCGTCGAGGTGGTGGCCGAACGGGATCGGACCGAGTTGACCGAGCTCTCCGAGCTCACCGGCACGGGGCTGCGCGCGCTGTGCGGGCTCGGGCGCTCCAACCAACGCCACGGTCTGCTCACCCGGCTGTACGTGCGCCTCGGCGCCGAGAACCTCGACCCGGGCGACCCGCTGCACCCCTTTTTCACGGACCGCTACGAAGCCGGCCGAGCGATGATCCGCGATCTGATCCGGGCCGACCAGGCACGGCACGCGATCCGTGACGACATCGACGTCGACCAGGTGGCCGCCGAAGCGCTTGCCACGCTGATGGGCCTGGAGATCCAGTGGCTCAACAACCCCGACGCGGTCGATCTCGGTACCGCCGTCGACCGCTACTTCGACCGGCTCGCGACCGAGCTGGCCCCGAAGTAGCCGGGCCGGCCCCGGCGATTGCTGACGCAACCCTCTCCGAACCCCTGTGAACAGGAGCATCCGACGTGACCACGACGGCCCCCAGCCAACGAGTCGCCAACCTGCTGGCCGAATTGCACACGAACGAAAAAGCCTCGCTCACCGCGGGCCACGACGCCTGGCACCTGCCCCCGATCGAACGGATCGGTCTGGGACGGCTCATGATGTCCGACGGCCCATCGGGGGTGCGGGGCGCCCAGTTCGGCACCACCCGCTCGCTGTCGTACCCGTGCGGCATGGCCGTGGGCGCCACGTGGGACCCCGACCTGGTCGCCCGCTACGGGGCCGCCCTCGCCGAGGAGGCCCGCTCCAAGCAGGTGCACCTGTTGCTCGGCCCCACCGTGTGCCTGCCCAGGACGCCGCTGGCCGGACGCACGTTCGAGTCATTTTCCGAGGACCCGTTCCTCAGCGCCCGCCTCACCGTCGCGTATGTCCGGGCGGTGCAGGCCAATGGGGTCGGGTGCTGTGTGAAGCATTTCGCCTGCAACGACCAGGAGCACGAGAGGCACTCGATC
>CAZEAV010000064.1:0-9263 GCA_964510215.1 uncultured Iamiaceae bacterium | reverse complement strand
CCAACAACGCGATGGCGTGGGGCAGCATCTCGATGACCGCATCGAGGGACTCTTTGGCCCCGGCGGTCGAACCGGGCACGTTCAGGATCAGGCTCGTTCCCAACGTGCCCGCCACGCCACGGCTGAGCTGGCCGAGCTGGTTCGGCGCACGGGTCGCCTCAGCGAGGCCGGGCGCTTCGCGCTCGATCACCGAGCGGGTCGCTTCCGGGGTGAGATCGCTGGGGCCGAAGCCTGTGCCTCCGGTCGTGATGATGAGCCCGCCGAACCCGTCGGCCGCGGCGCGCAGGGCGTTCGCAACCGAATCGAGGCCGTCGGCCACGACGGTCGGGGCATCGCACTCATAACCGGCGCCGCGCAGGGCTTCGACGAGCGCCGGACCGGATCGGTCCTCCCGTTCACCACGCGCGGACGAGTCGGAGACGGTGATCACCTTGGCGAGCAAGCTCATGGTTCGAGGGTACGCCCGGGTCGTCTTGCCGTACCAGAGTCGAACGCCCCGAGGTCGGTTCCGGGGCGGGCTCTGGGAACACGCGGTGAGTCCGATTCTGTTTCGTTCGGGCGGCTTGTTAGCATGTCAGGGGCTGTTTCGACAGGGAACGGCATGTTGTATCGCCGCCTTGGAGCATGATGGGCACCAGCATCGACCGGAGAAAATTTCTGACCTACACCGGTGTCGCGGGCGCAGCAACCGGCGCCGCCTGGGTGGCACCGAGCGTGCTCGGGTCGTCGGACGCATTCGCGATCGGCAGCACGAGTTCCTGCCCCTATGCGGGGGTGCTCCACTGGTCGGACGCCACTTGGGCGTCCGGCGGCACGGGCGACGACTCCTGGACGGGCGGTGACCTGCAGAGTCCCGGGATACCGGTTGCGCCCGACAACTCCTCGGACGGGGCGCACAAGTCGTTCGTGGCCAAGGTCGGCGGCACGGGCAGCTCGTTCGTCTGGGTGAAGGTGACGGTAACCGCCATCGGTCCGCCGGCCACGAACCCGCAAGGCACCGGCGGTCCGAAAGGTCCTCCTTCCAGGGCAGACAGCTACGCGTTGTTCTCCACCACGGCGTCCGTCGACCCGAAGACGGACTCGGGGAGCTACGAGGTCGGGTTCGAGTTCTTCAGCGATTCCACGCTGCAGACTCCCACGACCGTGTCGAACATCTCCTTCGACATCATCGACATCGACGGCACAGAAAACGACAGCTCCTGGTACTGGGAACAGATCTGGCTGACCGGCGCCGGGAGTGTCACCCGGAGTGTCAACGCCAACATCACCGGCAGCGGCACGGTCGGAGCGCCGTGGCACAACACTTCTGCCAGCCCGAACCTTTCCGGCGCGGCCGGAACGATCACCGTGTCGATCCCGTCGGCCACGTCGTTCACCGTCCACGGGACGTCCACGGGGGCCGGTGCACACAAGGACCACGGCTGGTTGATCGGTGAACTCACCTGGGGTTGTGCGACCTGACCCTCGGTCGACGACCGTAGGCGCACTCGCCGGGCGAGCCGGTGTGATCGCCCACCGCTTCAGACATCTGAGCCGACCGCCGATCTTCCGTCGACGGAAGGGCCACTCGAGCTCGCGGACGACTCCCCCGGCGCTTGGTCGGCGGAATCGCTCTCGTCGCCACGGTTTCCGGTCCGAGTCGCTCCCGACCCGTCCAGGTAGCCGTACCCGTAGCCGTAGTACTGGTTCATCTCGGCTCGGTCGCAACTGTTGAGCACGACGCCGAGCGCGTCGGCTTGGAAGCGGCGCAGCATCTCGGCGACGAGTCGGGCCGGTTTGCGCCGGGTCTTGTCGGCGCGCAGCACCAGCAGCACCGTGTCCGAGACCGAGAGCAGATCGACCGCATCGTTGATGGTGAGGATCGGGGGCGTGTCGAGGACGACGATGTCGTAGTCGGCCCGATTGGCTTCGATCGCGTCGCGCAGGGTCGCCACGGCTGTGTCCGGATTGGTGGCACCGCGGGGCGCGGCGAGAAACCGTACCCGGTCGATACGCGTGTCACGGGGCGCATCCGGCGTGACGAGGTCGGGAACCGGGGTGAGGTAGCGGCGGATGGCAGGTCGACGGAAGTCGCCGTCGATGACCAGCACGTGCTGACCGCTGTCCGCGAATGCGGCGGCGAGGTTCGCAGCGGTCGTCGTCTTCCCTTCACCGGGCCCGGGCGAGGTGACCATGACCACCGGCGTCTTCGAGTGCGGGGTCGTCTCGTCGTCTGTCGCGGCCGGTGCGCCGAGTGCAAAGCTGATCGCCGCGCGCGCCGCCCGGAAGCGTTCGCTGACCGGGCTGGTCGGGGCGTCGGCAACGGCAACGAGATGATTGCGGACATCGTCGCGTGACATTTGCGGGATCTCGGCCAACACGTTCAACCCGGTCAGTTCCTCGACCCGTTCCCGGCGTCGCACCCGGTCGTCCCAGGCTTCGATCAGGAACGCACTGATGAGACCCAGCACCCCACCGGCTGCGGCTCCGAGGCCGATGCGGACCGGGTCGCTCATCGGCTCAGAGACCGACAGATCGGTCTCGTCGAAGTCGGGGTTTGCCGCGTCGGAACTCTTGGGTAGCTGGCTGCGGGCGTTCAGGTTCTGGTTGCGCCGGTACGTGTAGCCCTTCGCGTTGATCCGAATGGGCGTGGCGGACTGCAGCACCGACAACTTGAATCGAGTGCCGCTGCTGGGCAGGGCCCGGAGTTTCGTCTCCACGTCGGCCAGGTCCGACAGGACGTCCTGGAGCTGCCGATTCAACGCGGCGGCGTTCGGAGGGCTCGTGGCGATCTCCGATTCGAGCTGCTTGCGTTCCGCGGCAAGGCTGTGTTGGCGCTTCTCCAGCGCGGCGCGTTGGTCGGCGGTCGACTCGTCGGCTTGTCTGCCGGCCATCGAACGCATGGTGTCGGCGGCAGTGTCGGCGATCTTCACGACCGTTTTCGGGTCGGTCGCGATCGCGGTGACGTCGATCGCGTTGACGTCGGTTCTCAAGGTTGCGCGGAGCTGCGTTGAGACTTGTTGCGGAGACAGGTGCGTGGCCTTGGCGACCTTGTCGAGCAGGACAGAAGACTGCGCAAGGAGCGCGGCTCGGCTCATGGTGTAATCGGAACTGCCGGCGTGGCCGACGCCGCCGGACTGGGTGAGCGTGTTGGTGGCCTTGTAGTAGTACGTCGTGGGCCCGGGGTCGTCCTTGATGACCACGGTCGACACGAAACCTGCCAGCAGGCCTGCGATCAGGCCGAGCGCGACCCACCGTCGACGACGCCGCAGGATCGAAGCGTAGTGACGCAAAAGGTTCTCGGATTCCCCTGCGATCTCACCGGGGATCGGCGCGCTTGCGCCAGGTTGCGGGGATTTCGGGACAGACATGAACGGGCGCTGCTCCACTCCGGGTGCCGGGGCGCGATTCTAGGAGACGTCGGCAGGTGGCTCGATTCGAGGGTAGGCCCCCTTTGCCGTGTGACCCGAAGCGATGCCGGCCGCCGGTACAACTCGGCCGCCGAAACGCCGAGCCGATAGTCAAGATGCCGCACGCGGGATGACGCGGTCGGGTGAACTTCGTTTCAGTCCGGAACGTCGGACCCGGCTCTAGGCTGAAGGTCGTGTCCAATGATCCAGACACCCTGGTGGAGGTGTCCGAAACCCCATTGCAGGTGCCGTCGATCCTCGAGTGGGCGACCGTACCGGGGTGTGGCGCGGTGGATCTGTTCTGTGGGACCGTGCGCGACCATTCCGACGGCCGCACCGGCATCACCCGACTGGACTACGAGGCGCATCCGACCGAGGCCGAAGCGCGCATGTGGCGGATCGTGGACGTGGCGCGACGGCGCTGGCCGGCCATCGACCGGATCGCACTCGTCCATCGGGTCGGCTCGCTCGCCGTCGGCGACGTGGCGGTGGTGGTCGCGGTGTCGAGTCCGCACCGACCAGAAGCGTTCGCCGCCACCCGCTGGTGCATCGACGCGCTGAAAGCGACCGTGCCGATCTGGAAGTACGAGGTGTGGAACGGTGGCGAAGGGTGGGGCACGTGCGCGCACGAGCTGGAGGAGATCGGGGACTGGGACCGGGACTGGGAGCGGGCCGAGGCCACGGGAGTGTCTTGATGGAACGCCCCGGTGAATGGGTGGAAATCGACGACGCGCGGCAACGGCTCCTCGCGGCGATCACACCGCTGGAACCGGTGGACGTCCACGTACCGGACGCGGTCGGCCGCGTGCTCGCCCGAGCGGTGACCGCCGGGGTGAACGTGCCCCCGTTCTCCGGATCGGCCATGGACGGCTACGCCGTGCGGTCCGGCGACACGCTCGGCGCGCCGGTGACGCTGAAGGTCGTGGGTTCCGCGTTGGCGGGCGCACCGGTGACCGCACCGCTCGGTGCCGGCGAGACCGTGGTCGTGGCGACCGGGGGCGCGCTCGTGGACGGCGCCGACGCGGTCTGCCCCGTCGAGCACACCCATCGCGACGGCGACACCGTGGTCATCGACGACGAATGCGCGCCGGGCCGGTTCGTGCGACCCGCCGGCGACGACATCGGCGTCGGTACCGAGGTGTTCGCAGCCGGGACGCGCCTGTCGGCCGCGCACATCGGGGTGCTGGCGAGTCTGGGAATGACCACGGTCGAGGTGATCCCCCGGGTGCGGGTCGGCGTGCTGGCCACCGGCGACGAGGTGGTGGAGGCGCCCACGGTGCCAGGACCCGGCCACATCTACGACGCGAACCGACCCGCGTTGTCCGCCGCGTGCACCATGGCCGGGTGCGACGTCGTCGATCTGGGCATCGTGGGCGACGACCGGTCCGCCCTGGAAGCCGCGCTCGTCGACGCGGCGGGGCGATGTGACGTGATCCTCACCTCCGGTGGGGTGTCCGTCGGCGTCGCCGACCACGCCAAAGCCGTGCTCGGGATGCTGGCACCGGCCACGCTCCAGTGGCTGGAGGTCCGCATCAAGCCGGGCAAGCCGTTCGGGTTCGCGGTCCTGGAACCCTCCGGCGTGCCGGTGCTGTGCCTGCCCGGCAATCCCGTATCCGCGCTGGTGGTCTTCACCATCCTCGTTTCACCCGGGTTGGACCGGCGCGCCGGCGGACCCGGCCACCCGCCCGCGCGGCGCAACGGCATCGCCGCGGAGGACTTTCCCCGACGCGCGGACGGCAAGACCCATTTCGTCCGGGCGATCGCCTCCTCGACGCCCGAGGGCGATCTGCGCGTGCGGTCCGCGGGTCCCCAGGGATCCCACCAGCTCTTCGCGCTGGCCGGCGCGAACGCGCTCGCCGTCCTGGCCGACGGTGACGGCGTCTCCTGCGGTGACCGCGTGAGCGTGCTCGTGCTCGACGACGCCACGATCGAACCGGAGGAAGCGAGCTCATGACCGACGTCGCCGATGCCCCCGCCCCGAGGACGAGCCCGGTGCCCGTGTCGATCCGGCGGCGACCGGATTCGCCGGTCGTGGTCGACATGCCCACCACCGGGCCGCTCATCGACCGGTATGGCCGGGTGCACCGGGACCTACGGCTGTCGATCACCGACGAGTGCAACCTGCGCTGCGTGTACTGCCTGCCCGAAACCGGGGCGCGCTTTCTGCCCCACGGACAACTGTTGAGCGTGGAGGAACTGGTGCGTGTCGCCCGGGTCGCCCACTCACTGGGGATCACGTCCCTGCGTCTCACCGGTGGGGAGCCGCTGCTGCGCCGCGAGGCGGTCGAGATCGTCGAGCAGCTCGCCGGGATCGGTTTCGACGATCTGTCGATGACCACGAACGGCACCCGGCTCGCGCCGGTCGCCGCGGACCTGGCGGCCGCGGGGTTGGACCGGGTGAACATCTCGTGCGACTCGCTGCAGCCCGAGCGATTCGCCGAGATCCGCCGCCGGGGCAAGCTGGAGGTCGTCCTGGCTGCCATGGACGCCGCCGAGGCCGCCGGCCTGGCGCCGTTGAAAGTCAACGTGGTGCTCATGGCCGGCGTGAACGAGGACGAGATCTGCGACTTCGCGGACTTCGCCCGGCGTACCGGTCGGATCGTGCGGTTCATCGAGTTCATGCCCCTGGACGCCGAGGAAGGATGGAAACGGTCCCAGGTGGTGCCCGGCGCGGAGGTGGTCGCCACGATCAACGAGCACTGGCCGCTGGTGGAGGTGCCCGGCTCGGACCCGGCCGCGCCCGCCGAGCGGTTCCGCTTCGCCGACGGCGTCTCCGAGATCGGCGTGATCGCCAGCGTCACGCGCCCGTTCTGTGGGACCTGTGACCGCTTGCGTCTCACCGCGGACGGCGCCGTGCGCAACTGCCTGTTCGCCACCACCGAGTCCTCGGTGCGGGACCGGATGCGCGACGGGTGCACCGACGAGGACCTCGCGATGATGCTTCGTGCTGAGGTGTGGGCGAAGCTGCCCGGCCACGGCATCAACGACCCCGACTTCATCCGGCCGCGCCGTTCGATGTCGATGATCGGCGGGTGAGCTTCCATGGCGACGGTGCTTTTTCTCGGGCCCGCGCGTCAGGCGGCGGGGGCATCGACCGTCTCGGTGGACGGGGACAGCGTCGACGAGATCTGCGACCGGTTGCGCCGACGCTACGGCACCGGATTCGCTGCGGTCCTCGCCGGCTCGCGAATCTGGGTGGACGGGCAGCCCGCTTCGGGATCCGATCCGGTACCCGAACATGCCGAGGTTTCGGTCCTGCCACCGGTTTCCGGTGGCGCCGAATGACGAGGAGTCGATGAATGATCGAACGACAGATCGAAGTGGCCACCACGGACGGGACGATGACGACGTTTCTGTTCCACCCCGAGGAAGGTGGACCCCACCCGGTGGTGTTGTACCTGATGGACGCACCCGGCATCCGGCCCGAATTGCGGGACATGGCGTCCCGCCTGGCCACGGCCGGGTACTACGTGATGTTGCCGTACCTGTACTACCGCGGCGGCCCGTACCGGGAATTCGGCGCGTCCGACGAGGACATGCACGCACGTCGGGACCTGATGGCCACGGTCACCCCTGCCGGCATCGTCACCGACGCGGCCGCGTTGTTGGCGTCGGCGGATGAGGACCCCGCGGCCCGCGGCGGCCCGGTGGGTGTGGTCGGATTCTGCATGAGCGGTGGGCTGGCGCTGGTGGTTGCCCGGGAGTTCCCGGCGCGGGTCCGTGCCGCGGCCTCGATCCATGGGGCCTGGCTGGTCCGCGACGCCCCGGACTCTCCGCACATCGGCCTCGACGCCGTCCGTGCCGAGGTCCACCTGGCGTGGGTCGAGGGTGATCCCACGGCTCCCCCCGAGGACCTCGAGGTGCTCCGCGGTGCACTGGACGATGCCGATGTGCCCTACACCGTCGACCTGGTCACCGGTGGGGCGCAGCACGGTTTCGCCCCGCCCGGGGAGCGCTACGACCGCACCGCGTCGGAACGGCACTGGGAACGCGTCCACGCACTGCTGAGGCGCCGCCTGTAGTCCTCGAACCCCGCCGGGCGCTGCGCCCGAGCTCAACACACGGTGCCGTCCACCGAACCAGACGGCCGGAACTTCGCCGAATCGGCCGTGGCCGTCAGGGCGACGTGCAGGTTCTGGGTGGGCTCCACCAGGGTGATCGTCTGCGTCGAGCCTGCCGGCCAGGGCCCCTTCCATACGACGTGGCCGGCGTCGTCGCGCACCTCGGCCCGCGCGGTCGGTGCCTCGTATGCGATCCGCAGGTCGACCGTCTTGCAGAATCGACCCTTCTTGGCGGTCAGGGTCAACTGGAGTACGACCGGTTCGATCGTGCCGGCCCCCTGGCTCGTGGTGGTCGACCCGGTGATGGTCGTGGACGGCGCGGGCGTGGTGGACGGCGTGGACGTGGCCGCGGTGGTCACCGACGTGGAGTCGGCCTCCGTGGCATGGTGCCCGGACGATCCGCCGCCCTGGGTCGCCACGAGAAAAGCGGCGATCGCCACGAGGGCGACGAGGACGACGAAGCCGATGAGCAGGCCGCGGTGGTTCTTCGGCTCGTCCGATGACGTCGCGGGTGGGCCACCTTCCGGTGGGGGCAGCGGCCCGCCGGCGGCCGGGGGGGACGCCCCCCGGTTGGTGCCCGGACGCAGGGTTCCGCGGACCGGAGTGGCGATCGGCCGGGTCGGGATCGACCGGGTGTCCAGTACCTGACGCAGCACGTGGCCCTCGGGAGGCTCACCGGCGCGCGTCGCCCGTGCGGTCCGGGCGATCTCGGGGTCGTCGTGCGCGGCGAGACCGGCCGCCACATCCGCGGGGACTTCCGAGTTGGTGGCGAGCACCAGCAACGTGAGCCGGTCGCCGGTCCTCTCGAGCGAAGCGGCGTGTGCCGCGCCGCCCGGCGTGGCCGCGAGGGCCCGCCACACCGCCGGACCGCGCTCGCGCGTGGGGTCGGCATACCGTGCGATCGTGTCCGCGTCGAGATCGCCGCGGGCGGCCACTCGGGCCCGGACCCCCGCATCCCGGTCGTCGACGAGCCGTGCCAGCACCGCGGCCGGCAGCCGACCGAGCGACGCCAGGGACCGGCGGCGGCCGGCATCTTCCTCGGCCAGGAGCACCCCCAGGCACGGCCCACAGATCGGCATGCCGGCCGATGCCGCGTTGGGGCAGGGGCCGTCGTCGTACCGCACGGTGCAGCGGGGGAGTTCGGTGGTGCTCATGGGCTCAGCACGACGTCCCGTCCGCCGAACCGGTCGCGTTCAGGCCTGTGCCGGATGCGGCGACCGTGACGTTCAGGATGCTCGTGGGTCGTGTGAGCGTGATGGCGTGGGTCTGACCCGAAGCACCGGCCCAGCCACCGATCTGCGCTCCCGTGTCATCGGTGATCGTGACGTACGCGGGTTCCGGTGAGAAGTCCACGGTCACGCGGACCGAATCACAGAACCGACCGGTCGTCGGCGTGATGGAGAAGTGCTGTTCGACCGGTCCCGCGGCGGGAGCGGGATTCTGGAGGGGCCCGGGAGTGGCCGGCGGTGCCGTCACCGGCGGAACGGTCGCTTTCGGGGCGGTGGCCGGGGGCAGCGTCGCCGGCGCGGTCGTTGGCGGCTTCGTGGTCGGGGCCGGATTCGTGGTCGGCGCGGAGGTCGCCGAGGTGTCGGCCCCGGTCGTCGTCGGGTCGAGCGACGTGGCGGTGAGGCGGACGGTGCGAGCCGTGGTGCCTCTGCCGCCGGCGTAGGTGATCACCAGAGTGATCACGACGGCCAGAACCACCACGGCGGCGGCCCCGAGCAGCCACGCGCCACGTCGTTTCGGCGGCGCGTCGTCGGGCGGCGCGTCGTCGGGGTCGGCGGCACCCCCGACCGGTCCGTTCGGCACGGCG
>CAZEAV010000063.1:0-9331 GCA_964510215.1 uncultured Iamiaceae bacterium | reverse complement strand
AAGCCGGGATAGTTCTCGACCTCGGTCGTCAGCATGAGTTGGCCACCGGGCTGGTCGGTGTTGCTGACGAGCTCACCCTCGATCAGCAGCGGCTCGAGCTGGGCGCGGGCGGTGTAGATGGCCGCGGTCAGACCGGCGGGCCCGGACCCGATGATGATGACGTTGCGGACGTTGTCGGTCACGGTCAGTTCCTGGTGTGGTGGAGGCGTTCGGATGGGGTAACCACGCGCGGGTGCATGGTATTCCGGGAAGGGACGGCACGCCCCGGGATCACTCAGCGGTGGGGGATTCGACGGGCTTTGCCCCAGAGAACGAGCGCCACGATGCCGAAGATCACGCCGAGACCGATCTCGGGAATCCAGACCCGCTCGCCCGGCAGATACACCGTGACGATCCGGACCACGAAGACGCTGAGCAGCACGATCGCCGTGACGCCGATGATCGTGGCGAACAGGCCGTAGACCACGGCCCGGGCCACGGTCATGGCCGGGCCGACCGTCTTGTCCCGTACGGTGCCGACCGTGGAGACGACGAGGTCGGTGGCCTGGTCGGGCCAGGATGCCCCGGCGTCGGACCCGACCGGTTTCGCGTCAGCAGCCATCAGGCCAGACTAGCCGCCGACCGGCCTCTCTCGGCGATGTCTCCTCAGTGCTGCACTGCGCCGAGCACCCGACACGTCTGCGCGTCGGTGAGCACCACCCGGATGCCCGCGGGATCCGATCCCGAGGCCGGCAACGCATAGGACAGCACGAAAGTGGTCTTGTCGCCGACCTGCAGGCGAGCTGCCGCGAGCCGGTCGCCGAGAGAGCGGTCGGTGTTCTGCTGGGCCACGGCCTGCTGGCAGCGCTGCACCCCGGCCTCGGTCGCCTCGACACCGCGTTCGTCGACCGACGTTCCGGGACCGGTGGTGGTGACCGACGAGGTGACGGTCAGGGTTCGAGGGTCGAGGCCGCGCACCAGAGCGAGTGCGGCGGCGCGGTTCGGCACGGCACCGAGGCTCCGAAGCAACGGTTCCCGGCGCGTGGTGGGTTCTGGCGTCGTCGAGGTCGTGGAGGTATGCCGGCCGGCGACGACCAGCGCGATGCCCACGCCCAGCCCCAGGATCGCGATCACCAACACGATGACGTGGCGCCTCAGCCGCGACCGTGGCCGGGTCTGCGCCCTTGGCGGCCGCCCCGTCCGGTCGTGGTCTGCGGCCACGCGGCCCATTTCCTCGTGGCCCATGTCCTCGTGGTCGGTCGCCTCGTCATCTGGTCCGCCGGGTTCGGCGCGAGGCCCGTCGTCGGTACTCACTGAAGCTGGACTCCCGAAATCGTGACCCGGCCCGACGCTGTCAGGCGGGTGATCCACAACAGCACGTGCGTGCCGGTCCGACCGTTCAGATCGAAGGTCGTGGACCCGGCCGCGATGGCGCTCTTGTCGGCGACCGGCTTCCCCCACGAGGCCAGCGTCGCGCCAGGTGCCCCTTTGGACACGTACACCCGGGCGTTCCACCCCGCCGACGGGCTGTTCACTACGAGGCTGTGCAGCTTCGAGGACCCGTCGAGCTCGACGTTCAGGCCCACCCCCTCCTTGACGCCGAACAACGGGGCCGCGTCGTAGGTCTCGGTGTGCCAGAACGTGGACGGATCGCCGTCGGTGAGCTTTCCCAGGTCCTGGTCGTCCTCGATGCCGTCTCCGGGTGGCGGATCGAATGCCTGGACCCGTCGGATCGTCGGAGTCACCGTGGGCGCGACCGTGGTCGGGGTCGGATCGTTGGCGCCGAGGAACCGTTTGCCCGTTCCGGACTGACCGAACAGGACGCCGACGACGCCGAGCGCGATCGCGACGAGCACGATGAGCAGGGTCGGCACCAGCCAGGCGCGCTCGGACTTGCCGAAACCTCCCGGGGGCTCGGCGTCCGCCTCGTCGGGCCCGGGCTCGGGTCCCGAGGAGGGTGCGCTCGGGACGGGGATCGGCGTGTGTGCCGCGGCCGACTCGGATCCACGGGCGTGCAGCACGACGGTGTCGTCGACGGGGACATCGACCGTCGGGCGCCCGGACACGCAGTGCAACAATGCCGCCCGCAACTGAGCGGCATCCCCGAAGCGGTCGTCGGGGTGGCGGGCCATCGCCCGCATCACCACGTCCTCGATCGGGCGCGGGATCTCCGCGCGCACCTGGCGCGGTCGCATGGGGGGATGGTGCAGGCGGGCCAGGGCGGTGCCGGTGTCGGTGTCGGCGAGGAACGGCACGCGTCCACACAACGTCTCGAACAGCACGATGCCCAGCGAGTACACGTCGGTCCGGCCGTCCACCGGGGCGCCCTCCACCTGCTCGGGTGCGAGGTACTTGGCGGTACCCAGCATGGAGCCCTCGGCGGTGAGGTCGGCCCCTTCGGCAGCCTTGGCGATGCCGAAGTCGGCCACCAGCACCCGCCCGTCTGTGGACAGCAGGATGTTCGCCGGTTTGATGTCCCGGTGCACCACCCGGGCCCGGTGCGCGGTGTCGAGCGCGTCGGCGACCTGGGAACCCACGGCAACGGTCTGGTCCACGTCGAGGGTGTGCGCCACGTCCAGTCGGCGCCGCAGGGTGGTGCCGCGGACGAGCACCATCACGATGGCCTCGCACCCGGGTTCGGACACCGTGTCGAAGATCGACACGATGCTGGGGTGGCTCAGACGAGCGGCCGCGATCGCCTCGTGGTGGAAGCGCGCCACGAATGCCTCGTCGCTCAGCAGATGTTCGTGCAGCACCTTGACCGCGACGGGGCGGGACAGGATCTCGTCGGTCGCCTGGAACACGCGGGCCATCCCTCCCGTGGCGATCAGGCTGATGATGCGGTAGCGCCCTCCGACGACCGTGCCGGTCTCCTCGGCCGCGTCGATGTGTGTGGGGGGCTCGTCGTCCACGATGCACCCGACGCTACCGGCACCCGGTCGTCGCGGTGGAGTACCCGCCGGGCCAAAAGCGGGTCGACTCAGACGCCGGTGGGCGGAAGCACATAGCTCACGCCCATCGACCGGGGGCCGCCGTGGGTGCCGATGGTGGCGCCCAGGCGGATGACCTTCACCGCGTCAGGGTCCGAGAACATGTCCCGGAACGTTTCCGCGTCCGGGGCCATCGCCTCGAGGATCGTGAGGTCTTCGACGTCGCCGAGCGTCTCGACACGGGTGCGGATCCACTCCAGTGCCTTGCGGCGGGTGCGTTGCTTGCCGGCTTCGGTGACCTGACCGTCGACGACCTCGATGATCGGCTTGATCGACAACAGCGTGCCCAGAAAAGCCTGGGCCCCGCCGATGCGTCCGCCCATCTTGAGGTTCTCCAGCGTGTCGAAGGTGCCGAAGATCCGGGTGCGATCGGCTCGTTCGGTGACCATCTGCTCGATCTCGTCCAACGACGCACCTGCCTCGGCGGCGTCGCGGGCTCTGACCACCAGTGACTGCAGGCCGCCGGTGACCGTCTTCGAGTCCACGACGCGCACCTCGATGCGGTCGGCGAGGTCGGCCGCAGCATTCCGCGCCGCTTCGATGGTGGCCGACAGGTTGGCCGCCAGATTGATACACACCACGCCCGTCGCGCCGGCATCGGCGGCGGCGGCGAACGCCTCGGCGAACGCGCCGGGGGAGGGGGCGGCGGTGGCAGGAAGCCCGTCCATCTCGGCCATCTTGGAGTAGAACTCCTCGACCCCGAGATCGACGCCGTCGCGGTATTCGGTCTCGCCGAAACGGATGGTCAGCGGCACGACGGTCACGCCGAGTTCCTGTGCCAGTTTCGGCGCGATATCGGAGCCGGAGTCGGTCACGATGTGGATGCCGGGCATTTCGGGCCCTTCCTTGTTCGATCGGTCGGTACGACCCGGGTCTGACCCGAAGCGTTCCGTCAAGGTTGCATCGTAGAACGCCCGGGCCCTGCGCGCGCCTCCGGGGGTGTCCCCCGCTCCGCGATCGGCGACGCGGTCGCCGCCATGATGTCGGCCGACACGGCGGTCCCGTGATCATCCCGGTTCACTCGCCGACATCGATGAGGTCGGCCGGCGGAATGTGGGCCGCTCGTCGCCGGCGCCGCCTCCGCACGATGTCGCGCGCCCACCACAACACGAGGAACGCCAGCGAGCCGAAACTGATCACCAGACCCACCCCGGATGCCGCGGTGGAGCGCACGACCATCTCGGTCGTCCCGGTCACCAGGGCGTTGTCGGGGGACGTGAAGGTCAGACGAACGATCTCGTCACCCGGCGAGTCGCTGTGGACCCGTACCGAGAAGTGGGTCGTGTCGTCGTCGAGGTGCACGATCTGGGATATTCCGTCGGGGAAGCTCAGGCGACTCCGGGCGTCGACGTGCACCCGGACCACCCGTGGGCCATCCGCGGGTCTTCGGATCGTGATGGGAAGGCTGGCCGTGTCCGCGGTCAACGTGATCGTCTGACGCGCCGGGAGACGGGGAGACGCGGCGGTGCGGTCGATGGTCCCCGCGATCGCGGCGAATCGTGATCGGCGATCGTTCGAGTCGAGGCCGGGCATGAGGGCCAGACGCAGTTGTCGATCCAATCGCGCGATCAGCGCCGGCGCGCGGGTCGGGCCACCCGGTTGCATCGTCGCCAGGGATCGGATCTTCCCAGAGGTCTCCGCGAAGTTGTCGCCCAGCTCGGACAGCGGCGTCACGTCGGTGTCGTGTTGGAGTGTCCGGACCAGTCGGGGACCCTGGGTCTCGGTGTCGCCCGCCGCTCTGGCCGGCGGGGTGTCGGCAACCAGGTCGTCCAGCGAGGTGGGAGCGACGAGCGCGCCCGAACCGGCCGGTGCCGCGCCGGCCAGGTCCCTGACGTACGCGCGGAGGAACGCCTCCGACGGGGTCCACCCTGCCGGCGGAGCGACCACGACCCCCCGGGACACCGACGGCAGGTCCAACGCCATCACCGACAGATCCGCGACCAATTGGTTGGCACCCAGGACCGGGTCCTCGGCACCGAAGTGGGCCGCCAGGTCGCTGTCGAGCTGCATGGCTTCGATGGTGCGCCCGTTGCCGATGTCGAGGCTGAACGGAGAAGCCAGGCTACGGGGAAAGTCGCGGGTGTCCAGGGCGGTCATCGCACCTGCCGGTACCAGCGCCACCTTTGCGCCCTGATCGGCGAGCCAACGCAACGACTGCTCGTTCTGGTTCGGACCCCACGCGTCCAGGTCGGCCACCTCGGGATCCGGCGTGTGCAACCTTGTGCGCAACACGTCGGTCCCTCTTTTCGACGAAGCGGCCAATTCCGGCGCGAGTTCGGGCGTGGCGAGCCACCGGGCCAGGTCCACGGGGGACCATGCGAGTTGCTGTACGGGGCGGCCCTCGGTCAGCTCGGCCAGGCCGTCGAGCAGCCGCCGGTCCTCCTCCTGGCCCGAAGCGAGCGCTTCCACGAGTGCGGGGGAGATCGCGAACCCCAGGCTCGACCGCACCGCGCCGTGGGACGATGCCAGCCCACTGATCAGCGATCGTGTCGCCCGACGTGTCGACTCCGGTACCGTCAGCGCGCCGTGCCGGTCCGAGGTCGGCCGGGGGAGGAGTCTGAATTCGGATGCGACCCGCAGCGGCTGACGGCCGCCGGTGCCCTGGGTCGGTGCATCGGGCAGACGGATGACATAGGACACCATCGACGCCACCTCGTTGCCGGAACCGTCGTCCACGACGAACTCCAGCGGGTGCACGCCGGGGGTGGTGAGGGTGACCACGTCGCCGGCAGCGTCGTCCGGCGTGGGTTCGGAGCCGTCGGTGACCTGGAAGCGGACGGTGACCGTGGCCGTCGGCCCCGACAATCGGTGGGTCTTCAGATCGATGAGTCGACCCGTGAGATCCCGCCCCCTGGTGGTGAGCTCGAAAGCCGAACGGGTGCGAACCTCGTCGTAGAGACGCGGCGTCAGCGTCGCGTTCGAGCCCAGTCCGGTGAGGCGGACCTTCGCGACGACGGTGCCCGTGGCACCCACCCACGGGTTCTGGGAGACCAGCCGGATTCGGGGCGTGGGCGTCGCCGCTCCGGCCGACGGCGTCGCGGCTGCGCCGAAGCTGGTCGCCGACAAGACGAACAGGGCGATCACGGCCGCGCCCGTTCGCTCTGCCCGGCGCCTCACGTCGAACCCGGGGTCCAGGACCACACGGCCAGGCGACCGGGTGTGTCGACGAAGCCCAGGACGCGGTAGAGGCATCGCGCCGGAGCGTTGTCCTGTTGGGTGTTCACCCAGGCGCGCCGCGCCCCCATTCGTCGGAACCACCACAATCCGTCCAACACCAACGCGGTCCCCAGACCCTGGCGCCGGTGCGCGGTGTCCACCGCGAGGCGCTGCAGGAAGCCCTGGTCACCGACGTGTCCACAGATCGCATATGCGGCACCCGCGTGCCGGCGGGGCGTCCCGTGGCGGATCACACGGAAACGCGAGGTCGGGGTCGCTGCGAGGATGGCCCGGACACCGGTCGCGTCGAGCTGCACCGTCTCGTCGAATGCCTCGGTGTCGATGTGCGCCGCGCGTGCCGCGTCGGTGATGGGAAAACCCCTGCGACAACGTGGCCCGCGCGGCGCCGCCAGACCGTCGAGGTCGTGGCGTAGCACGCAGAGCTGTTCGTGCGGTCGGAACCCGGCCGCGGCGAACGGTTCGAGACGGCGTTCGTCCATGGCGGGGGTGAGGACCCGGGCCGCGCCCCGCTCACCGAGTTCGGCGACGACCCGTCGGATGGATGTGACATGCAGGCTCCGCATCGGATCACCGGGTCGCAGGACCACCGTGTGGTGTCGACTATGCCAGTCATCGCACAGCAGTCGGTCCTCACCGACACGGAAGAGCTCGGGCGCGGTCATCACATGATGGAGCACCTCATGGCGCCCCGGGGAGTGAGGATAGAGGACGAAGGGGTGCGTCGAGGGGGTAGGCGACTTCTACACTGGGGCGGTGACGCTTGTGGTCGTGGCGGACGAACGTTGCGCATTGCATCTGGCCGGAGCGCACCACCCCGAGCGACCTGCACGACTGGACGCGGTGACCGCGGGCATCGACGCGGCCGGGTTGGAGGGGGAGGTGCGCATGATCGGCCCCGAACCCGCCGACGACCACGCGCTGGAACGGGTCCACCAGGGCGGGTACATCGCTGCGGTCACGTCGTTCTGCGTGACCGGGGGTGGGAACCTCGACCCCGACACCGGAGTCGTTCCCGCGTCGCTGCCGGCGGCCCCCCACGCCGCGGGGTCCCGGCTGATTGCGCTGACCGAACATCATGCCGGGCGGGCGGGCGAGGCCCTTTGAGCGGGCCGACCCCCCGGGCACCCCCCCCCACCGCGGCGGGGGATGGGGTTCTGTCTGTTCAACAACGTCGCCGTGGCCGCCGCGGCGCTCGCGGATGCCGGGGAGAAGGTGTTGATCGTCGATATCGACGTCCACCACGGCAACGGCACCCAGGAGATGTTCTGGAACGACCCACGGGTTGCGTACGCGTCGATACACCAGTGGCCCTGGTATCCCGGATCCGGCACGGCATCCCAGACCGGCGGGGCGGGCGCGCCTGGTGGCACGCTCAACATCCCGGTGCCGGCGGGTGCGACCGGGGACGTGTACGCCGCCGCGATGGCAACGGTGATCGTTCCTTTCGCCGAGGCGTTCGCCCCCACCTGGCTGTGCATCTCCCTGGGCTTCGACGCGCACCGGGCCGACCCACTGGCCCAGGTCGCTCTCTCGGCCGGCGATTTCGGAAATCTCGCCACGACCCTGGTCGGCCTGGTTCCCCCGGGCCGTTGCATCGCGTTCGTCGAGGGCGGCTACGACCTCGACGCCATCGCCGCATCGACCACGGCATCGGTGGCCGCGCTGGTGGGTGAATCCCGCGGGGTCGAATCGCCCACGTCGGGGGGCCCGGGCCGGGATGACGTGGCCCGGATCGCGGCCGACCGGGGGTTCGACCAGAGGAGCTGATCTGCATCGCGGTGCTGCTCACCAGCGATTTCGCGGCCTTCGGTTACGTGTTGTCATGGAATTGTAACGTCACGGGCGGTGGGTTAGGCTCCCGCCTCATGCACAAGCCCCGGGTCGTTCGTCGCGCCGTTGCTGTCGCTCTCGTACTTTCGGTTGGGGTGGTGCCTTTCCTTTCGTCTTCCTCGGTTGCCCGGGGTGACGAGATCGGCGATCTGCAGAGCCGGGCGGACAAGATCTCGTCCCAGATCTCGGACCTGCAGCAGCAGGTCGTCCAGGACACCGCTGCGGTGGAGCATGCGTCCTACAAGGCGTCGCAGATCGATGCGAAGATCGATTCGGCGGCCAAGCAGTTGGCGGCGGCGAAGAAGCAGGAGCGTTCCAGCCGGCGGGCGTTGTCCCAGTACGCGTTGAACGCGTACGTGAACGGTGGCTCAGGCTCGGTGGATCTGGCGACGTTGTTGGACACCGATGCCGGTCAGATCGGTCCCCGTCAGGGGTACGAGTCCACGGCGGTCGGTGACCGTCAGGAGTTGGTGGACCAGTTGCAGGCCTCCCAGCGGGTGACCTCGGAGCGCGCCGCGGCGTTGAAGGGCGCGCGTGCCCAGGCGGCAGCGGTCGCGGCCAAGGCCAGGGACTCGAGGGACAGCGCGGAAGCGGCGCAGCAGCAGCTGGAGTCGATCCAGTCGCAGCTCAAGGGCAAGCTCGCCAAGCTCGTCGCGGAGAAGCAGGCGGCGGCGCAGCGCGCGGCGGAAGCCCGGGCCCGTGCCGCGGCGCAGGCCGCGCAGCGTAAAGCCCAGGCGCAGGCCGCCGCGAGTCAGGCTGCTGCCCAGCAGGCCGCGGCTCCCACGCCCGCCGCACCCGCACCAGCCCCCGCACCCCAGACCGCACCCGCACCATCGGCGCAGGTCTCCTCCCCACCGCCGGCGCCCTCGGGCAGCGGAGGTGGCGCCCGCGCGGTTGCCGCCGCCCAAAGCCAGCTCGGCGTGCCCTACGTCTGGGGCGGTTCCACGCCTGCAGGGTTCGACTGTTCGGGACTGATGATGTGGGCCTGGGCCCAGGCCGGTGTGTCGATCCCTCGGGTCACCTACGCACAGAGAGGCGCCGGCCAGGTCGTGCCGCTGTCCGCGGCCCAACCCGGCGATCTCATCTTCTACAACGGCTTCTCCCACGTGGCGATGTACGTCGGCGGCGGCCAGGTCATCCACGCACCCCACACCGGCGACGTGGTCCGCTACGCCAGCATGTACATGGACGGCGGGCCGATCCTGGTGGTCCGTCCCTGAACCCGGCTGCGTGCCGAAGGCCGGCGGTGGGCCTTTCCGAAGCCTCCGGGAAATAATTGTCATGTAGTTGTAATGGACTTGGGCGGTGGGTTAGGCTCCCGCCTCATGCACAAGCCCCGGGTCGTTCGTCGCGCC
>CAZEAV010000062.1:0-9339 GCA_964510215.1 uncultured Iamiaceae bacterium | reverse complement strand
GGGCAGGGAAGACAGAGCCAGGGGCAGGCGCCATGTCAGCGACGACGACACGAGCGGAGGCCGTGCCAGCGGCGGGGGCAGGGAGGGTCTCTGGTTCGAGCGGCGCGACCTGCTCGACGAGGTGCCCCGCTTCGGGCCCGCGGGCACGGTCCTGCCATCCCAGCAGGGCGTGCGCCGACTCGACACCGCCTCGTATCCGAACCTGGTCGTCACTGCGTACCCGGGCGCGGATGGTCGCTCCGACTGCTACGAGGACGACGGCACCTCGACCGGCTACGAACACCAGCGGTCGGTGTGGATGCCACTCGACCATCGGGTACGGGCCCGCCAACGGCGCGTCACGATCGGTCCGGCCCAGGGCGCCTATCGGGGCTGGTTGCGGCGTCGACCGGTCGAGGCCCGCTTCGTCGGGGAAGCGCCGCCTCGGTCCGTGCGCGTCGATGAACGGGATATCCCCTGGTCGGCGCATCGCCGCGAAGGCCACTGGTGGTTCGACGCCGCTGCGGCAACCCTCGTCGTGTCACTTCCCCGGGTCGACCTGCGCATCGAGACGACCGTGACGCTCGAGCGGCCGACCAAGACAGCACGCCTCGCCGATGAAGCGGCGTTGGACGGCCTCCCGGGACTGGTCCGTCGGATCGACCGGATCTGCGACGCGACCCGTGCGCTGGTCGGTGACGACAACCGCCGACTCATCCACCTCGCCCGGACCGGCGAACGGATCGCCCGAGATCCGTCCACCCTGGTCACCGAGGTGAAGGAACTGCGTGCCGGCCTCGCCGGCATCGACGACCTGCTCGCCGACGCGTTCGACCTCCACACCGAGCTGGAGACGCTCAACCCGCTGGATCCCCCACGTGCCACCGGGGCACTGACCGCGGCCCGCCGCCTCCTGGCCACCACCGTCGACCAGTTCACCCCCTGACCTGCCGCCCCACTCCCATTGTGAGAGTCGCTGTCAGGCGGGCTCCAACACGAAAAGCGGGATCTGACGGTCGGTGCCCGCCTGGTAGTCGTCGTAGGCGGGCCAGACCGCCACCGCCCGGGCCCACCATTCGGCCTTCTCGTCGCCCTGCACCTCGCGGGCGACCAGTTCGTGGGTCTCGGCGCCGTCGCGCACCCGGGCGGTCGGGTTGGCGCGCAGGTTGTGCACCCAGCCCGGGTTCGTCGGTGCGCCGCCCTGCGAGCCGATCACCGCGTAGCGTCCGGCGCCGTCGGTGGTCCGGACCAGCGGCGTCTTGCGGACACGGGAAGATTTCGCGCCGATCGTCCAGAGCACGATCCACTCATCGCCGACGATCTGGCTCGGAACCGATCCGTCCGACTGTTCGTAGCGCTCGACCTCGGCGGCGATGGGCTCCCACGGACTCGGTTCGTATTCGGCGTCGAACACTGACATGACGATCCTTTCGGTCTCGACGGCGCGCGGCCCGCGCGCCCCTGTGCGGTCGATCCATTCTGCCCGGTGCGGCCCGCGGCTCCCCCGGCAAGTGACCGCCGCACACGGAAACTCCGCCTCCGAAGGGGCGTGAGCGCCCCTTCCACCCCGGAGTTCGACCGTGGGTCCCGGGTCAGGGCCGGAAGACCCACCGAGTCGGGGATCGGTTCAGTCGGAATCGTCGGCGCGGGCGAGGTCGACGGCACGGGAGGTGACCAGGTCACCCAACTCCTGCTCGATCTCCCTGGCCAGGATCAACACAGTCATCTCGCCCACGACCGGTCGCAACGTCTCCAGGGTGTCGAACAGGCGGCTGCGCCCGTCCTCGGATCCGAAGTCGTGCTTCCAACGATCGACGAGGGCCTCGACGGTTTCTTCGACGGCTTTGGCGAGCCGCTTGCGCAGGATGTCCCGGATGCGGCCCGACAACTCGACGTCGACGCCGGCACCGCGGAGCTGCAGGGCGAGGGCCAGCAGCCCGGGGCTCGGGACGGTCCAGGTGCCGTCATCGTTGGCCCGGGTGTAGCCGGCGTCGTGCAGTTCGGCCAGCACGCCCGGAGCCTGATCGCCGACCAGCTCGCGCAGCTCCTCCAGTGACCCGGTGCGCGGGCGGTCCTGGGACCACGGTGCACGAAACGCCGCGTCGATGCCCAACCACGAGGCGACCGTCCGGGTCGGGTCGTCGTTGTCGACCAGGTCGCGGATCGTGTTGAGGTTCAGCCCGCGGTCTCGCAGGTCGGCGATGAGTGCAAGCCGCTCGAGGTGGGATTCGTCGTAACGCCGATCACGCCCCTGTTTGGCGGGCTTCGGAATGAGCTTCTCGGACTGGTAGTAGCGGATCGTCCGTTCGGTCACCCCGCTCGCCCGGGCCAATTCGGCCAGGTTGAAACCCGCTTCGGCGCCATCGTCCGCCGCGTCCCGTTTGGCGTCCGAATCCGATTCCGGTTCCCGATCCTTGGTCATTGCCCCAGTCAAGCAGAAACGACCATGGGCGTGACAGCAATCACTGTCATGATATATTGACAGCGATCACTGGCAGATTGAGACTGAATCACATGTCGACCCTTGCGCACCACCCCGGCTCGGCTTTCCCGAGCCAGTCGACCAGGGAGACCACCGCGACGTCGTCCCGACGCGCCGCGCCAGAACTCCACCACGAGCCCACCCGGATCAGGCCGTCCTGGCGGGGATGGATCCACCGGGTCGCCGTCTGCGTCTTCGTGCCGCTGGCGCTCCTGACCGTCGCGCTTGCCCCCACCGTCGGCACCCGTGTCGCGGTGGCGATCTACACGCTCGGGGTCGGCACCATGCTCGGCGTCTCGGCGATCTATCACAGCGGACACCTGGGCCCAGTCATGATGCGACGGTTCAAGCGCGTCGACCACACGACGATCCTGTTGGGCATCGCCGGTAGCTACACGGCCATCGCCGTGCTCGCCCTGCCTCCGGGCCCGGCCACCTTCCTGGTCGGCTTCACCTGGATCGCCGCGGCCGTCGGCGTGGCCGTGCGCATGGCGTGGCTGCGCGCGCCGTACCCGGTGGTCGCCGGCGTGTACGTCGTCGTGGGCTGGGGCGCGCTTCTGGAATGGCATGCGCTCGTCGCCGCGCTCGATGGCGGGCAGCTCGCGCTGCTGCTCGGCGGCGGCCTGGTGTACACCGCCGGCGCCGCGGTGTACGCGCTGCACCGCCCGAACCCCTGGCCGGCCACGTTCGGCTACCACGAGGTCTTCCACGCCCTGGTCACCACGGGCGTCGCGGCGCACTACCTGGTCGTGCTCACCCTGGTGCTGCAGGCCGGTTGAGCGGTCGTCGTCCCGAACCAGATGTCAGCGGGGAGTCCCGTCGGGACACCTCCGCCGTCCTGCATTCCGAAGCGGTCACACCGGCGACTCCAGCGCCAGCAACGCCTCCTTGACGGCCGTGCCCCCGAGGTAGTTGCCGATCGTGCCGTCGGCGCGCACCACCCGGTGGCAGGGCAGGATCACCGGCACCGGATTGTGCGCGCACGCCGAGCCGACGGCCCGCACCGCCCGCGGATTGTCCAGGGCCAAAGCAACCGCGCCATAGGTCCGGGTTGCACCGTAGGGGATGAGACCCAGCGTCTCGACCACTCGCCGGCGGAATCCACCTACCAGCCGAAGGTCGACCGCGAGATCGAACGACCGGCGTCGGCCGTCGAAGTACTCGGCGAGCTCCCGGGCGACCTCGTCAGTGCGCCGGGGCGTCTCGAGGATCCGCGGCGACACCCGACGGGCCAGGTCGCCGAGCACCGCGTCGTGGCCCTCCAGAGCGAACGCGACCCGCACCACCCCTTCGGGCGTCACCGCCACCAGCAGCGCCCCGAAGGGACTGTCCACCGTGCGGACCGCCACGTCCAGCGTCTCGTCTGCAATTGCATCGTCGGCGAGACGTTCGACGAGCCGTTCAATCAGTTCCGAGCCGTCGTCGCGGTCGAGCGCGGCACGCAGCGCGGTCGAGTCGCTCCGATCGAGGGCACTACGCAGCGCCGCGACCAGCTCGGCATCAGCCAGGTTCGTCGTCGGGTTCGTGGTCATCGTTCGTCCTTTCGGTAGTGGGCCCGCAATTTCGCCATGCCATCCGACGCGGCGCGGCGCGCGGCGGCCGGGGTCGACTCCAACAGCACCGCGACCTCGGCGAACGGGACGCCTTCGACGTGGTGGCTCACCACGGCGAGGCGTTGGCGTTCGGTCAACGCGCCGAGCGCATCGAGCAACTCGGCATCGGCCGGGTCCAGCCGCTCGTCGTCGAATCCGACATCGGCGACGGTTCCGGTGGGCGTCGCGTGCCGCTCACGCCGACGGATGGCATCGATCGCCTTGCGGCGGGCGATCGTGGTCAGCCAAGCCGCCACGTTCGCGTGCGTATCCAGGTCCGGGTACGCACGCAGCGCGGCCAGAAAGGTGTCGGACCAGGCGTCCTGGGCGTCGACGGCGCCCAGCATCGAGCGACACAGGCGCAACACCATCGGACCGTGTTCGGCCACGACCTCGCTGAACGGCGACAGACTCACGATCTGACAACGTTTGCACGGACGCGATCGTGAGGTCGCTTCCGGGAGCGTCCGGTGCGCTAGGTCCCCTGGCCGATGAAATCGAGCGGGTCGCTCGCCCGGATCGCTCCCCGGCCGTGGCGCTCGCCGATGACGACCACCTGACAACCACGGCGGTCGGCCCCGTCCGCAGAAGCGGTCGTGGACGACGCAGGATCGGATCCCGCGCCGGTCGGACCGGCCGGCCACTGGTCACAGGCGACCGGGCCCATGAGGAGGTACTCGATGTCTTGGCCGTAAGCACCCAGACCGCTGAGATTCGAAAGCGTGTCGGCGACGGCCATCGAGACCGACACGCGACCATCGGCACCGACGGTCGCGGTCGCCGACCTGGACGGACCGGATCCTGTGGTCGGCGTCTTCGACGGAGCTCCCGAGGGCCACCGGCAGGTCCCCAACTCCTCGTTGCCGTCGATCATCGTGGTCGACTCGGCCGGGTGATCACCGTCGGCGAGCGCGGCGGGGTTGGGGTCGACCTTCAAGGGCAGACACTCCATGAAGGAGACGGTCGTGCCGGGATCGAACCCCGACGCGGTCGCCGTCACCACCTGGCCGGAGCGCAACCGGACCGCGGGCGTGACCACCACGGCGGCGTCGGACGTCGACGGCCCAGCCGCCGGTGACGTCGTCGCCCGACCGGGTGCGGTGGCCGCCGTCGCCTCACCGGCCGATGGCGGGCCGGTCCTCAGCGCCGAGACGAGGACACCGGCCACGACGGCCACGATCACGAGTGCGGCCACCGTCACGAGCGCCCGACGCGGCCGGCTCCGTCGTCGGGTGACGTCTGGCTGCTCCTCAGCGTCGTCCATCTGCTCACCTTTCAGGCGCGGCCTGTCCGCATTCAACCATACGCGCTCGGGTGATGGGTCCGACCCACACACGCGGCGGTGGGCCGCGCGCATCGGGCCGGCGCCGACGGCCGGGCGGAGCGACGCGTCAGGCGCCGATGCGACGGCGCCGTCGGAACTGCTCCAGGGCCAGCCCCAGTGCGATCAGCACCGCGCCGACGAGCACGGCCGCACCGGTCGATGCGCCGGTCTTGGCCAGGGTGCCCGACGTGGTCGCACCCGTCGGGCCGGATCCACCCGCGGAGCCCGGATGCGTCGCGCCGGCCGTCGTGGTGGACGTCGCGGCCGGAACCGTGGACGTCGTTGTGCCGGGCACGGTGGTCGTGGTGGTGGTCGATGTGGTGGTCGTCGTGGAGCTCGGAGGCGTCGTGCCGACGGGGGCGACCGTGATCCTGTGTGTCGCCTGGGAATCCACCGTCACCGACAGGGTCTGGGTGTCGGGGTCCCAGGAACTCGACCATTCGTCGTCGGGCAGGTCGACCGACACCTGCGGGCCGCTCGGGAAGCGGCGCAGCGGGAAGAAGAACTCGGTCGGACCGGTCGCTCCCGAGTTCGCCGGGTCGACGGTGACCGTGGAGGTTCCGGCGTCGTAATCGCCCGCGATCGACAATGGACGGCCCGCGATGGCCATGGGATAGGTCTGGGTGGTGTCGGTCATCCCACCGCCCGGGTTTCCGTCGGCATCCAGTTGGCACCAGCCACCCAGCCCCTTGCACCACGCGAACGCGGCCCAGCCGGCCGTGTGGGCGTCCGCGCCGTGCATCACCTGGGACGCGAAGTCGGCGGCGTTCGGCAGGGCCGGTTGCTGTGGCCCCCATTCGAACACGATCGTCGGGACGTGGTTCGCCGCGCCGTAGGAGACGATGTTGGCGTAGTACCGGGTGACGAAATCACTCGAGGGGTCCCAGTCCGAGCCCGATTCCATGGCCAGGTCGTACAGATGGGGGGCGAAGATCTGGCGACCCGTGGGGTCGTGCACCGGGCCGAGCCCGCCGGGAGCCGCGAAGGTCGAGGTCAGCCCGAACGCACCTTCCAGGAAGATCCAGTGGGTGGTGTCCTCGGTGCGGATCGCGTCGGTCACGCGCTGGAGCATCGGCGTGATCTGGGTGGCCTCGACCCGGTAGAGGGCGTCGGTGTAGGACTCGCCCGGGTTCATCTGCCCGCACGGCTCGTTCAACAGGTCGTAACCGAACACCGCGGGCTTGTCGCCGAGCCGGTCCACGACCTGCATCCAGGCGGCGATCTGCGCGGCGCGCAGGTCCGGGTCCTCGTAGAAGTGCTGCCAGGCGCGTTGATTCGCCGGGTCCAGACACGGGATCGTCGTGTCGTGGTAGACGAGCCCGTCGGTCCGGGTGGTCCAATCCGGCATGCCGTACCCGCCGACCTGGGGGCTGTAGGAGTCCTGGTGCATGTCGAGGACCACCTTGATCCCGGCGGTCTGTGCGAGGTCGAGGACGTGACCGATGTCGGCGAAATACGCATCGTTCCAGTTGCCCTGGGTCGGTTCCATGTCGGCCCAGAAGATCGCCAGCCGCAGCAGGGTGAATCCGTTGCGGCGCAGCCCTTCGAGCTCGTCGAGCGTGACGGTGTGCAGCTGGTCGCCGTGGAGTTTGATGTTGTAACCGTGCAGGTTCAACGCCCGACCCTGGGCGTCGCGGGGAAAGGTCCGCCCATTGGCCTGGATCGTCGCGGGCGACCCGGTACCGGGCAGGGTCGGTTGCGCCCCGGCCGGTTGCACCCAGACCACGGTGACCAGCAGCGCGGCCATTCCGGCAACCAACGTCTTGCGAACACGATTCGACAGAGCGGACATCCCCGAACCCTAGTTGTGGCGCCCGCGACCGCTGGACTACTCGAGGGGGTCCGCCCCGTTCCCGTCGGTAGTCGGCGCGACATCGAGTCGCGTGGAATCGACTCCGGCGCCGACGCACGTCATCGACAACGAGCCGAACGAATATCCCTGCACCAACTCGTCCATCGTCTCCCCGGTCGCCGCGGCCACGCCTGCCAAGTACACCAATGGGATGAAGTGATCCGGAGTCGGCGCGGCCAACGCGAAGTCGGCGTGGTCGGCCAGACGCAACACCTCGCCGGGCTCCTCGGCGAGCACCCTGCGGGCGGCCTCGTCGAAGCGGCGGTTCCAGTCGAAGCCTTCATCTACCCGGTGCCAGTCCATCCGGCGCAGGTTGTGCACGATGTTTCCACTCCCGACGATCAGCACACCCTCATCGCGCAACGGTGCGAGGCGGGAGCCGATGTCCAGGTGGTACGCCAGCGGCTCGAGCGCGTTGATCGAGAGCTGCACCACCGGGATGTCAGCGTCGGGGAACAGATGGACCAGCACCGACCAGGTGCCGTGGTCGAGACCCCAGGAGTCCTCGTCGAGGCCGACCCAGCGCGGCTTGACGGTCTCGGCAACCAGTTCGGCGACCTCGGGCATACCCGGAGCCGGGTAGTCGACGGCGAACAATTCGTCGGGGAACCCGTAGAAGTCGTGGATGGTGCGCGGATGGGTCATGGCCGTGACCGCCGTGGCGTTCGTGTACCAGTGCGCCGACACACACAACACCGCGCGCGGCCGCTCCAACGACGCCCCGAGTGCCCGCCAACTCGCCGTGTAACGATTGTCCTCCAAGGCGTTCATCGGGCTGCCATGACCGATGAACAGTGCAGGCTGGGTGGTGGTCACGATGTGCTCATCGTCGTGGGTTTGCTGGTGCGCACTCCGGTGCGCACCAGCAAACCCAGTACGCCGGTCAGCGCCCGGCGAGACGGTCGACGACCGGAGCGAGGTCGTCGATCGCGTCCGCGGAAAGGCCGATGTCACTGAAACCCCACCGTTCCCGACGCTCCTGGAGCATCTCGACGATCTGGTCCACGGTCCCGACGAGCTGGAACGGCGACGCGACCGCCTCATCCGGGGTGATCCCGAACGCCGCGGCGAACATCTCGGCGAGCGGTGCCACGTCGTCGGTCACGACGGCCAGATGTTGGCGTACCTGGAGCACCGGCGGCGTCGACCGGCCGGCCGACGCGGCACGGATCCATGCGACCTTCTCATCGGCGCGCTCCGCGGTCGCGTCCGGTCCCACGGACGCGTCGACGTGCCCGCCGGCGAGATTCACGTTCACCGCCACGATGTCGGCCCGCGCCGCGGCGAGCGACAGCATCCGCTTGCCGCCGCCTCCCAGCAGGAGCGTCGGACGCGGCCGCTGGATGGGCTCGGGCGCGCCGACGATCCCGTGCACCTGATAGTGGGTGCCCCCATGATCGACGGGCTCACCGGAGAACAACGCCTCGAACAGGTCGATCGCTTCGGTCAACCGCTCGATCCGCACGCCGGGACGGTCCATGACCAGCCCGGCCTGGTGGTAGTCGTCCACCGCCCAACCGGCACCCAGACCGAAGATGATCCGGCCGCCGGAGAGCTGGTCGAGTGACGCGATCTCCTTGGCCAACACCACGGGATGCCGGTAGTCGTTGGAAAGGACGAGTGTGCCCACACGCAGGGTGGTCGTGGCCTGCGCGGCGGCGGCCAACGTCGTGAGCGGACCGACCTGGGTGTCGAGGTGATCCGCGATCGTCAGGGCGTGATAGCCGAGATCCTCGGCCCGCCGGGCCACGTCCACCACCTCGGCGACGGTGCGGCATTTCGAAGCCTGGAGCGTGAATCGGAACGGAGCGGCGGCCATGGACCCGAGCCTACGGGTTGGGTCGGGCACCAGAATTCGGTCGATCCGGAGTCCGCGTTCGGCGAATGCATCCCGAAACGCGGGTGTATGCGCCCCATCCGCCCCGGAGTTCGGCTGGGGGCTCGGGATCTAGGGGCTCGGGCTCTTGGGGGCTCGGCCTATTCGGCGGCCTCGGCGAGGGCCTCGGCGAGCGCGGGGTGCACCAGCACGGTCTCGTCCAGGTCCGACACCAGCAACCCGGCGGTCACCGCCAGCGCGATCACCGAGATCAGCTCGGCGGCGTGCTGACCC
>CAZEAV010000061.1:0-9414 GCA_964510215.1 uncultured Iamiaceae bacterium | reverse complement strand
GCGTTCGAGCTGCTGTTCATCGCCGGGATTTCCATCATCGCCGCGAGCGAGCAGTCCGCGTACTTCATGGTCGCCGCGATTGCTCCGCTGACCGTCGTCTTCTGTCTCATCACCCAAGGCGCCCGGCGCATGTTCGCCGACTGCGACGTCGACCACCCGTCGCCGAACCCCTGATCACCGACCCGAACATTCCGCTCGCCACGCCTTCACGCCCGGCCACACTCAGACGCTGCCGGCGATGGCGTTCACCACGTTGGTGAAATCCACTTCACCGAGTCCCTCACCGGCCCGTGACGGAAAGTGCAGCACGCTGTCCCAATACGAGGAGATCAGGTTCCACGGATACACGTCCGGCGCGTACAGCAGCAGTCGTTTCGCGGCGTAGTCCATCCCGGTGCCCGACGTGTCCCCCCAGGCATCGGTGAGCGCGTCGAAGGTCGGAGGCACGTGTGCCGGGTAACCCGGGATGCCCCGGCCGGCCGCGGCCTCCAAGGGATGGGCCGACGCGTCGGTACAGACCACGATCACCTGACGGCGGCGGTCGGTACCCCGGTCCCACGGCGACATCATCGCTACCGCCAATGCCTCCAGCCCCGACTCGGGCTCGTCACCACCTCCGTCGGCGCGCAGCGCCGCCACATGGTTCCGGTAGACCGCGAGCTGATCGGGCAGTTCCAGAAACGGGGTCGTCGTCAACGCATCATCGGGGAAGTCGAGATAGTCACGGTAGGAGATCACCCGAACGCGCAACCGCGACACGTACTTCCCCTTCGCACTCATCGTGGCGACGAGCTGACCGTGGAATCCCATGGCGTGCTGCTTCACCTGAGCGAGCACCGGCCACATCGAAGCGGTGATGTCCAACACGAACACGATGTCCACCGCATAGCCCAAGCCCCCCACCGCGTGGCGACCACGGAGGCCGGAGTCGAAGATCGCGCTGCCGAGCGGACCGGACAACCCGAGTGCCGTGTCCATCGGGCCGGCAGCTGGCAGCGAGACGGGACCAGTGTGGCTCGAAGATCCGTCGTGTGCTCCCCGCGGCAACCGGCTCACCGTGTGGGAGCTGAACGACGGTTTGGGGCGCCCGGGAAGGCGCGTGCCGCCGCGGGATGTCGATGTCCCGGTCGGCGGGCCGGCGTCCCCGCCGGCAGGCGGCGAGCCCGACCCGGGGCGGCGACTCGCCGGCGGCCGGCGGGTGCGTTCGTCCGTGTCGGGCACTGCCCGCAGGTGAGCAGGCGCATCCGCCGCCGATGATCCGTCTGCGGCGAGTTCGTCGAGCTTGGCCCGGATCGCATCCCCGTCGGGGCGCATCGCCGGCTCTTTGGCCATCAACGCGTCGATGAGCTCGCGTACGTGTGGCGGCACGACGTCGGGCGGCAGTGGCGGCGCTGGTTGCGAGGTGATGCGTGCAATCACCGAGGCGACCGAATTGTCCTCTGGACGGGAGAACGGCGGCCGACCGTTCAATAACGTGTACGTCAGCGCGCCAAGACTGTAGAAGTCACTCGCCGGGCTGGCGCGCCGGCCCTCGAGGATCTCCGGCGCCGCATAGGAGATCGTCATGGCGGTGTCACCGGCAGTGGAGTCTGCCGAGCTCGCCAGTTGGGCGATTCCGAAGTCGCCGAGGCGGACGTTGCCGTACCGGTCGCGCAGCACGTTCGCCGGCTTGATGTCCCGGTGCAGAATGCCCAGACCGTGGGCTGCCTGCAACGCCCCGACGAGATCGCGAGCCACCCGCACGGCTTCCGGCCAGGAGAATCTGCCCGACGCTCGCAACTCCTCCTGCAGCGACCCACCCTCGAGGTACTCCAGAACCAGGTACGGATCGCCATCGGGCGTGGTTCCCAGATCGAACACGGTCATCACCGCGGGCGCACCCGTCAATGAGCCGATGGCCTGACACTCACGACGGAACCTTCGCAAGGTCTCGTCGTCTGCCCCCCGGGTCCGATGGACGACCTTGATGGCGACGGTCCGCTCCAGACCAGGTTGCCGGGCCCGATAGACCGTGGCGAACCCGCCGAAGCCGATCCGGTCCTCGATCTCGAAACCCGGTATGCGGGGGGCGACCGAAGGCCCGTGGCGGCTCACAGGTTCCAGCCGCGGTCCGTCCCGACGAACAGCGTCGGCGACCCACAGCCGAACAGTCCGTCGGGTGGATGCACCTCAGACGCTGCCCGCGATGGCGTCGACGATCTGGCCGAACTCCACCTCGTTCAGTCCCTGGCCCGCCGCGGACGGGTAGTGGAGCACGTTGTCCCAGTACGCCGAGATCACATTCCACGGGTACACGTCCGGCGCATACATGAGCAGTCGTTTGGCGGCGTATTCCATCACCGACCCCTGCGGGTCGTCCCACTGGTCGGTCAGCGCGTCGAACGTGTTCGGCATGTCCGTGGGGTAGCCCGGCACGTAGCGACCGTGGGAAGCCTCGAGCGGGTGGGCCGACGCGTCGGTGAACAGCACGACCACGTGGCGGCGACGGTCCATGCCCCGTTCCCACTCGGATCCGAACGCGACGGCAAGTGCCTCCAGGCCCGATTCGGGCTCGTCGCCCCCACCGTCGGCCGCGAGCGCGCTCACATAGGTGTTGAAGTGCATCTGTTCGTCGGGCAGGCGGAAGAAGGGCGTATGGAACAGCGCGTCCGACGGATTGTCGTAATAGTCACGGTAGGCGACGACACGCAGCCGCAGGCTGGACACGAACTTGTCCTTGGCGGCCATGGTCTCCACCAAGGTGTCGTGGAAGCTCAGTGCCCCGGCCTTGACCTGCTCGAGCACGGGGGTCATGGACCCGGTGATGTCGATCACGAACACGATGTCCACCGCGTACCCCAGGCTGACACCGAACTGGCTCGTGCCGCCGCCGGCGAACATCTCGGCCGGAGGCAGATACGCCGAGTCGTCACTCGGTGGCGGTGCCCCTGGGGTCGCTGCCGGTGGCGCGTCCGGCGTCACGGTCGGCGACGCGCCCGGCATCGGCGCGATCGATGGTGCGGCGGGATCGGCGGTGCGCGCCACCGTCTCGTCCGCGGTCGCCGGCGCGGCCGGAACCCCGTCCGCGTAGATCGGCTCGCCGGTCTGGGTGTCGAAGCCGATCGGCTGCGGGGCCGCCCCACCGGCGACCCCCGGACCCGCGGCTTCCGGGCCGGAACCTTCCGCGTAGATCGGCTCGCCGGTCTGGGTATCGAACCCGATCGGTTGCGGCGCTGCCACAGCGCCCGCTTCCGGGCCGGAACCTTCCGCGTAGATCGGCTCGCCGGTCTGGGTGTCGAACCCGATCGGTTGCGGGGCCGAAGTGTGGTCACTCATGGTCGTCTCCTGGCATTTCGTTCATCAGTCGGGCGATGGCGGGGCGGCGGGCATGCCGCCCGGTGGCCTCGGCTTGCGCTTTCCCATCGTGCTTCGCAACCCTCCCCCTGATCCGGTGCCGCCGCCCCGAGCCGGTGCGGCCGGAGGGCTGGCGGTCGGTCCCGTCGCCGGACGCGGCCGTCCGGAGCCCCCGCGGAAATCCGGCCGCGCGGGCGCACCAGTCGTCCCCGTCGCTGCGGGGCCGGTGGGCACCGAATGCAGCGGGCGCGAGGCCCCAGCAGCGGCGCCGGGTCCGGTGTCGGTCGTGCTCGCCGGACTGGAGGCCCGGGACGATGCCGACAGCACCGGCGTGACATCGGCGCCGGTCAGATGGCCTTCGGTCGCGGTGCCCAGAAACTCGATCACCTCGGAGATCGTCGGACGATTCGAAGGGACGATATCGAGCAGGCGCGTGAGCAGGTCCCGCACCGCCGGCGGCGCAATCGACACGTCGAGCGACTGCCGCATCAGGAGCGCCTCGGCAGGATAGGTGGCCGTGTCGTGGTCGAAACCGGGAGCGGTGCCCGTGAGGAACCAGTGCAACAGCAAGCCGAAGGAGAACATGTCCGACGCGGTGGACAGCGCGTCGTCGGGCAGCCGTTCGTCCTGCTTGATGTAGCGGAGCAGCTCGGGCGAGTAGTAGATGGGATCGCCGACGATGTGTTCGGGACTCGGAGGTTTCCCGACCACGTACCCTTCATCGAAGTCGATCAGCATGGCGGCGTAGAGACCGGGCCCGGCGTGTTGGACCAGGACGTTGTCGGGCTTGAGGTCGCCGTGCACGATCCGTTCCGCGTGCAACAGCTTGAGGCTGTAAGCGAGGCTGCGCAGGAACACCAATCGTTGATGGGCGGTCATGGCCGGCACCTGCGGTTCGTCCACCGCGACCACCCGGTCCATCACCTTGACGTAGGTGGCGTCGACGCGGAAGAAGTCACGGGGGATCACCAGGTTTCCACTTCCCGGC
This sequence comes from uncultured Iamiaceae bacterium, assembly GCA_964510215.1. Taxonomy (GTDB): domain Bacteria; phylum Actinomycetota; class Acidimicrobiia; order Acidimicrobiales; family Iamiaceae; genus JAFDWI01. The sequence continues at coordinate 5,093 of CAZEAV010000061.1, read as the reverse complement.
GCGGCACGCCGGAGACGTTGTGCGATGTCGAGGTGCCGCTCCTCGAACGCCAGGCATGCTGCCCGTTTGCGGGCTTTGGATTTTGCACTGCCCGGTCCCTCGTCCAGCGGAAACTTCGGCGCCAGGAACATCTTGAAGAAGTATTCGCGCCCGTCCTTCTCGGCGAACGACCACTGGCTCATCCCCCCGCCCGCGTTCGTCGGCGGCGTGGTGATCTGATATCCGTTCAGCACCTCTCCGACCTGCACCGCGGCACGCTCCTTTGCGATCCTTGGATCGACGCAGCGGCACGGTAGCAACGCCACGCGCGCGATAGCGGGCCTCGACCGCGCGCCCCGGACGTCCGCGCCGCGGGGTCGGTTCGGGCGACGACGCCGGGGCACGGGGCACCCTCGCCGAGACATGCTTCGGGGCCGACCTTGGGGAAAGGCCGGCCCCGAATCCTCTCACTCCCTCAGGAATCCATCGAAGCGGTGACGCGAAGCGACACCGGATACATCCAAGATCGGGAACTATGGCACGGCCTTCGCACTGTCTCAACGGGGAGCCGGATTTCTGTCGTGGAAGGCACAGATCCGACGACAGCTCGCGGCGGCCGCGCGTCACGAAAACCCGGCTTCGGCACCGGCACCACTGAATTTGGCCACACTTTGCCGGTCAGGCTCCCGGATTGGCCAGGGCCCGCGCAATCGCCAGATAGCCCTTATAACCGCGTCGGCCCCAGGAGTCGCGCACTGCCAGGTACCGCTTCGCGGCGCGGGTGATCCGCGCGATGGATGCGTCGTCGACCCGGAGGTCGCCGAATGCGCCCGCGCCGCGACCGACGACGAACCTGCCCCACACTTCGGGGCATTCGTCCCGAACCGCGCAGTGGAACGATGCCAGACACGATGTGGGTTCCATCTGCGCCCACACCGGGCTGTCGGCGGCCGGCGGCTCCATCCTGGCCGACCGGTCGCCTGCAAGAATCCGGTCGAGATTGCGCTCCAGACTCAGCCGGTCGAACATCGCCCAGATCACCGCGCCTGTCGAGTCACCATCCTCGTCGAGCCGCCACCGCACCACCGGCGATGCGCCGGGAACCCTCACCCGGCGCCGGGTGCGCACGAACTCGCCGAGCGCGGCACGCAGCAGGTCGTCGGACATGCCCCGAGAGTGGACGATGATCCGCGGGACGACCTGGCCCGCTTCGGCGGCACTGCGCAACGACCGCAACAGATCGAGCGCGAAGAACGTCGTGCGGGCCGTCGAGATCGAATCGTCCATGGCGTCACGGTCCCAACAGTCCATGAAGAGCTGGTCGTCCGCGTCCCAGCGCACCGCAGCGCTGCCGGGCGGATCCTCGGGCGACGAGCCGCCACCGATCCGGTCGAGTGCGGTGACCGGATCCCAGTACTCCTCGGCCGCGATCGCAAGGGGCGGGAGCGGCCGGCCGTCACGCCGGGCGTCACCGGACCGGTACAGGTCGAGCAGCCTGCGGATCTCGGCGGCGCGGGCCAGCGAATCCTCCACGAACACCAGCCGGCCGGACATCTCCTCCAGTAGACCACGCGCGCGTTGTCGAGCCGCCGAAACGGCTCCCCATTGCATTGCCGCACCGAATCCGGTACGGACGCGCGTACGCTCGATGCAATGGTGTCGGGGGGAGTGTTCGACCAACATCGACAGGCGACCCTTGCCATTCGGTCGCTTTCACACCTGAGCGCCGCCGTCCAGAGCTCCAGAGGCACCTCGCCGACCGCGCGAACGCTCATGCTGGCGGCCTCGCTCGCCGGTGACGTCGCCATGGCACGTCGAGCGGTTCGAACCCATCGGAGCCGTACATTCGAAATCGCGCTGAACGCACTCGACGCAGCCGCGTGGGCGTGCGTCTCGGACGAAGATCCGCTGAACACCCGGACCGCGGTGATCGCGACCGTCGTCAGCTGTGCGATGGAAACCGGCTTCCGCCTGGGCGCCGGTACCGAAGCGGTCCCGGTGATCGACCCGACGCGACCATGGCGCCCCGCATGGCACCCTCGGATCCGACAGCGTCTGCGTCGACGGAGCAGGCGAGACGACCGTGCATGGATGCCTGCAGCGGTCACCGATGGCGAAGCGGCTGCGCGGCCCGAGCCCTTCGGGGTGGACGTGAGTCGCCTGATCCAGGTGGCCGTCGAGTTCCTCATCGATGTGCTTCCGCCATATATGGCCCTGGTCGTGGGACGACGCAGGCGCGGACTGCGCACCGGGTTCGGCGCATTCGGTTGGGCCGGCCTGGCCACCGCGGGTGGCTACGGCCTGGCCCGGGGACGGGCCGACGCCCAACACGTGACGCGCGAGCTGTGGGACGAGCGGACCAGCTACCTGCTCGCCGAGGCGCGCGTGCAGTCGCGGGTGCAGTCCGTGCTGATGCACAACGTCGCCCGTGTGGACCCCAAGGGAATCCTGGCGTATCTGGAGCGCGCGGGATCGTCCCGTGCGGGCGCGGTCCTGGATGAGAGTGGCGGCGCCCCCGAACGGGTGACGGCGGCCGCGGAGGCCCAGGGTCTCACCCTCGCCGCGGCCGTCGATCTGCGCACCATCGAACCGCCCGAACATCGGATCCGCTGGATGTCCGAAGCACAGGTCCGCCACATCCGCGACGAGATGGAGCGGATCGACACCTCACTCGAGTCCGAAGATGCAACCGACCGCCCAGACGACCGCGTCACCGTGGTGCGAGCCGACGGCCGCAACCTCGTCCTCGACTATCGCGGCTCCCAGATCGACGTGGTGCGACCCACCCCGCAACTGGTCATCCGATTGGAGCCGACGATCCCCGGACTGGCCGCATCCAGCCTGTGGACGCTGTCCACGGCGCTGGAGCTCTTCGGGGCCGCGCCCCGATGGGCCGCGGTGACCGCAACCGCACTGCAGTGGTGTGCAACCTGGCGTCTCGCTTCGCAACCCGCACTGGAACGTCGCGGCGATCGCTTCACCGCCGTGCTCGTGACCGCCTCGACGCTGCTGTTGAACACCGCGATCGCCCGATCGTCGCGTCGGCGGCACGGCGATGCGGCCGATCCGGGCACGGACGGCGTCGCCGGAAGGGGCACGATCGCCTGCGCGGCCACCGGCGCGACCCAGGCCCTGAGCCTGCTCGTCGGCGGCAGTTGGGACGACCTCCGCGCCGAGCGGTACTGGCTCGTCGGCCTGGCCGGCGCGGCCTGGCTCGTGGGTGCCCGACCGCTGCGCCGGCTCTCCTGGCAACAGAGCGTGACCGAACTCGCGTTCCTCGCGATGCCGGCCCTGGCCAGCGCGACCATCGGGTCGAAGACCCGACGTGAAGCCCATGTGCTCGACGACGCCCTCCACTCGCGCCTGACCGAGTCCGTGGAGCGCACCGCGCGGGCCGAAGCCCGTTCCCAGATCCGACTCTTCACCGAGCAGCTCCGTTGCGTCGTGGACGAGCTCCCCGGGCTCCATCCCGGCCTGGCCGATGCCGAAGTGGACGACATCGTCGCCGCGCACCGCTCAGAACTCGACCGCATCCAGGCGCTCGACCCACTCGATGCGATCGGCCTGGGCAGCCCCGTGCCCGGCGTCTGAGCGGCGGACGTCGGCCGCTGAGGACGCGGCCGATTCAGCCCCCGACGCCGGGCCAGTCGGCGAACGCCATTCCGGTGACGCGTTCATACGCCGCCACGTAGCGGCCGCGGGTCGCGGTGACCACGTCATGGGGCAGCGCCGGGGGCGGCGGGGTCTTGTCCCATTCGAGCCCGTCCAGATAGTCGCGCAGAGGTTGCTTGTCGAAACTGGGCTGGGCGTGTCCCGGCTCCCAGGTCTCTGTCGACCAGAATCGAGACGAGTCCGGCGTGAGCACTTCGTCGCCCAGCACCAACTCGTCGCCCACCAGACCGAACTCGAATTTGGTGTCGGCCACGATGATGCCCCTCTCGGCGGCCAGCGCGGCGCCCCGGCGATACAGCTCCAGCGACACGTCCCGCAGGCGTGCCGCCCAGCGGGCGCCCACGATCTCGACCGCCCGGGCGAAGTCGATGTTCTCGTCATGGTCGCCGACCGCGGCCTTGATGGCCGGCGTGAACACCGGCTCGGGCAACTGCTGGGCCTGGAGCATTCCCGCGGGCAGCTCGGACCCGTGCATCGTCCCGGATCCGGCGTATTCCTTCCACGCCGACCCGGCCAGGTAACCACGCACCACGCATTCGATCGGGAACATCTCGGCCCGGCGGCACAACATGACCCGACCGGCCAGATCGGCATCGGCCGCTGCCGACCGCACCGCCGGAGACAGATCGTCGACCGACGTCGACAGCAGGTGTGAGGAGACCACCCCATCGAGATGGTCGAACCAGAACGCCGTCATGGCGGTCAACACCCGCCCCTTGTCGGGGATCGGTTCGTCCATCACCACATCGAACGCCGAGATCCGATCGGAGGTGACCATCAACAAGTGCCCGTCGCCGGCGTCGTAGATGTCGCGCACCTTCCCCGAGAACAGCAGCGGCAGGCCGATCGACGAGGACGTGTCAGTCATGACCGAATCGTACCGACCCCACGACCGGCGCCTCGGCGCGCAACCGGCGCCTCGGCCCGCGACCTGCGCCTCGGTCCTCGACCGGCAGCCGTGCCGACGCCGACCCACCCAAACCGCCACCAAACTTCGGGAGGTTCCGTGCGATCAGCGCACACAATCTCCCGAAGTTCGGAAAGGGGACGGGAATCGCGTGGGGTGGCGCGGCCGGGTGGCGCGGCCGGGTGGGGCGGCCGGGCCCCGGCCTGCCGTGCCCGGTCAGAGGATGGCGGCCGGGGTGTAACGGGCAGCTTCGGGGTTCGCCGCGACCAGCTTCTCCACGCGGTCGATGAACGCCGCCACCTGTGCGGGCGCCAACCCCGTGAACGACAGCGGCTCCCCCAGGACCGCCTCCAGCGTGGCGGCATCCAGGCCGAGGCGGGCATCCGCCTCGAGGCGTTGCATCAGGTCGTTGTCCTCCCGCCCGGATTCGCGCATCCCCAACGCCACGGCCACCGCGTGTTCTTTGTCGGCCGCATGCGCGGTCTCCCGCCCGACCCCGGCGCGAACCGCCGCCATCAACACCTTGGTGGTCGCC
>CAZEAV010000060.1:0-9438 GCA_964510215.1 uncultured Iamiaceae bacterium | reverse complement strand
GGACGGGAGCGGGTCACCACCACCCGACACCCGGCGAGTGGCAGTCCAGCGGCGGTCACCCCGGCATGTCCCCGCCTCAGCGGCCGACTCCGGTCGTTTCCATGAGCGCCGCGGCGAGCGACCGACCCACCGAGCGAGCGCCCGGGGTGGTCGGCTCCCCCGTGATCCGGCGGTGCGCGGGAGACTCGCCCGGCCCGGCGGCGAGCATCCCGACCATTGCCAGCGATCCGTCGTCGCCGACGGTCGCATGGGCGCCGGCGGGCACGTCGCAGTCCCCACCGAGGCGTTCCAGAAAAGCTCGCTCGGCGTCGACCGCGATGCGGCTCGCCTCGTGCTCGATGCGGCGCACCAGCGCGATCGTCGCTTCGTCTGCGGCGCGACATTCCACGGCCAACGCACCCTGGGCCACCTGGGGCACGAAGGTCTGCACGTCGAAGATCTGGGCGGCCCGATCATCCAGGCCGAGCCGGTGCAGCGCGGCTGCCGCCACCACGATCGCGTCCAGGTCGCCGATCCTTTCGAGCCGCGTCGCGATGTTGCCGCGCAGACCCACCACGTCCAGGTCGCCCCGCAGGGCCAGGATCTGGATGCGCCGCCGGGTCGATCCCGTGCCGACGACCGCGCCCGGTGCGAGGTCGGAAAGTGCCCGCCCGGCGAGCGCGTCCCGGGGATCCCCCCGTTCGGGTACGGCCACCAGATGCAAACCCTCGCCGGTGACCGCGGTCAGGTCTTTCGCCGAATGCACCGCCAGGTCGGCGCGACCGTCCAGGACCGCTCGCTGGACCTCCTTGGCGAACACGCCCTTCCCGCCGATCTCGGCGATCGGCACCTCCAGGTGCACATCCGCGTGCGTGGTGACCGGCACGAACGTGACCTCCACGTCGGCCGCGACCGCGCGAATGAGACCGGCCACGTGTGCTGCCTGCCAGACGGCCAGGTCACTGGAGCGGGTGGCGATGCGGAGCGTCGCCGGGGTCACGCCTCGCCCGGCGCGTGCGCGGTGCCTTCGGCTCCGTCGTCGTCCATGGCGTAGAGATCCCGCAGGGCCTCCACGATCCGGTCGCCGCGGACCGTTCCCGCCAACTCGCCGAGGCGGACGCTGGGGCGGTGGAGCAACTTCGCGACGATGCCGTGGGAGAGGGCTTCCACCGCGTCACGTTGACGGTCGTCCAACCCGCTGAGCCGATGGTCGAAACGGGCCAACTCCGCCCGACGCACCGCTTCACCGCGGCGGTGCAGATCCGCGATGACCGGCGCCACCGAGCGCGCGTTCCGGTGCGCTGAGAACCTGGCGAGTTCCTCTTCGATGATGTCGGACACGGCCGAGATCTCGGCGTGACGTCGCGCGATGCCCGCTTCGGTGAATCGTCGCAGATCGTCCATGTCGCACAGGTGCACGCCCGGCAGCTCGCCCACGCGTGGGTCGACGTCACGGGGAACGGCGATGTCCACGATCAACAGGGTGCGGCCCCGGCGTCGCGCGACGATCCGCTCCAGCTCATCACGCTCGATCAGCTGGGAGGTCGCGCCCGTCGACGTCAACAACACGTCGACGTCCGCGAGCGCCTCGTTCACGCCGTCGAGCGGGATCGCGGTGCCGCCGACCCGCTCGGCGAGCGCTCCGGCCCGTTCCGGTGTGCGATTCGCGACCCGCACCTCGGCGACGCCTGCCCCGGCCAGGGCGACGGCCATCTGCTCACCCATGTCACCGGCGCCCAGAACCAGCACCCGTCGATGTTCCAGTCCGCCCAGCCGCTCCGACGCCAGAGCGACCGCCGCGGCAGACGCGGAAGCGATCGAGCGCGAGATGCCCGTCTCGGTGCGGACCCGCTTGCCCACGTGCACGGCGTGGCGGAACAACGCGTTGAGCTGCGGACCGGCGGTCCCTTCGGCCCGGGCGATCTCCCAGGCGTTCTTGATCTGACCGAGGATCTCGGTTTCACCGACCACCGCCGAATCCAGGCCGGCCGCCACCGAGAACAGATGGGCCGCGGCCGCTTCGTCGGAATCGACGACGAGTTGATCCGCGATGTCGGCCAGGCCGACATCGGCCCGTTCGGCCATCACCGATCGAAGTCCCGCGTAGGAATCGTGGAAGCGCTCCACAACCGCGTAGATCTCGGTGCGGTTGCACGTGGAGAGCACCACGGCTTCGGCGACGTGGTCCCGCTGCGCCGCGTCGGTGAGGACCTTGGGGAGATCCTCGGTCGAGATCGTCACCCGTTCGAGCAATTCGAGTGGTGACGTGCGGTGACTGATTCCGATGACGACGATTGCCACGCTTGGATCGTGCTCCTGATCGCGCCCGGGTGGAGACCCGAACTCACAACGTCTACCAGGATTCCCGATCTCCGCACCAAATACCAACCCCCACCCCGATGGACGCCGCCCACCTGAGGGTCGGGACGCCGATCAAGGTGGGAATCCCCGTTGTTCATAGAAGCTCAGGATCTGGAGCTCGACGGAGAGGTCCACCTGGCGGAGATGCACCGTGTCGGGCACCGACAGCACGACGGGTGCGAAGTTTAGGATCGAGGTGACTCCTGCCTCGATGAGCATCTCTGCCATCCGCTGCGCCCCGGTCGACGGCGTGGCGATGACGCCGATCGCGATGTCGGATGCGCGGACCAGTGTGCCGAGATCTCCCGGCGCGCTGATCTCGACGCCGACGTGGCAGGTGCCGATCTTCGCCGGGTCCGAATCGACCAGCGCGACGACCGGGAACCCCCGCGTGGTGAACCCGCCGTAGTCGGCCAGGGCACGGCCGAGGTTTCCCACGCCGACGATGACGACCGGCCACTGCTGGGTGAGCCCGAGCGCGCTCCGCACCTGGAACAACAGATACTCGACTTCGTACCCGACCCCCCGGATGCCGTAGGAGCCGAGAAACGACAGGTCCTTGCGAGCTTTCGCGGCGTTCACCCCGGCGAGTTCGGCCAGGTGCTCCGAGGAGACCGTGGCGATGCCCTGCGCCTGCAGCTCGCCCAGCACCCGCTGATAGATGGGCAGGCGCGAAACGGTCGCGTCCGGAATCGGCCGCCGTGGTTTGGACGCCATGGCGGCCAACGTTACGCAACCCTTCGCCGCCCGTCGCAAGGCATCCGGGTCCGGCGCGATCAGAACGTGGAGACCCCGGTGGCCGTCGCACCGGTGAGTCGGCCGGGGCCCCTCGTCGACCGCATCACCGGGAGGGGAACCGCACAGGTGCTTTCGCCGGCAGTACCGCAGCTGCCGATGACCCATGTCGGGGTCCTCATCGTCTCGCCGCGGTGTCGGAGGAGACACCGGCTCCGGCGCTTCGGGGTCGCAAGGTCCGGGTGAGTCGGATCAGCTCCCGACCGATCCCGATCGCCGAAGCGACACTCAGTGCTCCGCCCGGCACATCGCGCCATGCGTTCAGGGGTACCTCGACCAACCGTTCCCGGTCGACCGCGGGGACATCCGGTGGGGGATACAGCAGACGTCCGACCAGTTCGGCGTCGAACAGCCAGGTGGTGGCGAACGGTTCCGCGAACGCGGCGCGAAGGGCGGGAGTCACCCGGAACAACTTCGCACCGCACTGGGTGTCGTACACACCGAGGCGGAGCAGGATCGATACGTACGTGGCAAAAGTCCGGCCGATGAGGTGCCGGTAGGGTGACCGCTCGATCGAACGACCCAGCATGCGCACGCGGGAGGCGAGGACTCCATCGACGTCGTCGGAACAGAACGTCGTGAGGCGGACCAGTTCCGACGCCGGGGTCGACAGGTCCGCATCGAGATACCCGACCCAGGTCGCGCCGGCTCCCATTGCACGGTCGATCCCCGTCGCCACCGCGGCGGCCTTGCCGGCGTTCGTCGGGCGACGCAGCGCGAGGACGCGTCCAGGGTGGGCACCGACCAGTTCACCCACCACGTCGAAGGTGGCATCGGTGGAGCCGTCATCGACCACGATCACCCCGAGGTCCGGCTCGTCGAACAGCGGGGCGAACCCGCCGGCCGAGAAACGCGCCGCCTCGTTGTAGCAGGGCACGACCACCACGATCCGATGGCCGTCTCGGAGTTCCCCCTCGCTCTGCGGTCCTCGGGTGGCCGTCATCGACGTGCTCTCCGTGCCGTCGCCCAGCACGACAGTCCCGGCACTTCCCAGCCCAGGCGGGCAAGGCGTACCTCACCCATGCTCTCCGCGAACAACACCCCTGCCCGCACATCGGACACCACGCCGGGCCCGTTCCAATGCAGGTACTCCTCGGCCCCTGACTCGGGAGCATCGTCGCGTCGTGATCGACGGAACGCCCGTTGCAGCCGGCGCAGCCCATAGAGCGATCCGAAGAAGTGACCGGAGTCGGTCACCTCGAAGCCACCGTCGGTGAGCAGATCGACCAGAGCGGCGCGGGAATACCGTCGGAAATGTCCGAGCGCAACGTCGTGGGGACCGAACAGGTGCTGGTGTGCGGGCACGGTGACCACCAGCCAGCCTCCCGGCGTCAACCGGTCGGCGAGATCTGCTACGAACGCGTGATCGTCCGCCACGTGCTCGATGACGTCGCACGCGAGCACGCCGTCGTAACGACCCTGCGGTGTGTTGACGTGGGTCACCCCCTCGGGGGCGAGGAGATCCAGCGAACGGACGATCTGTGGCGTGTACCCCGGGTCGGCGCACGTGACCCTGACACGGGAGCCATACCGCTCGGCGAGGCGTCGGGCCACATAGGCATCGCCCGAACCCAGATCGAGGATGTGATCGGGTGGGTCCACGGGCGACAACTGGGTATCGACCAGCCGCGCGATGAGTCCGGCCCTGGCCCGCTCCCACGGATGTCGCACACCCGGCTCGCCGGTGCTGTTCTCCCGGAGGTCCACTGCGATCGGGTTCCCGTGCGCGCCGTGTCAGGTATCCGCGGCAAGCAGCTCGCGTCGCAACACCTTGCCCGACATGCCACGGGGCAGTTCGTCGACGAACATCACCTTCTCGGGGCACTTGTACCGCGCGAGACGGCCCGCGCACCAGGCGATGATCTCGTCCTCCTCCACGGACATGGCGCCCTGGACGACCACGAACGCTTTCACCGCCTCACCGGAGTACGGGTGGGGAACGCCGACCACCGCGCAACCCACCACCGCGGGGTGCGCGATCAACACGTCCTCGACCTCGGCCGGGTACACGTTGAAGCCCGACACGATGATCAGGTCCTTGGCCCGGTCGACCAGCGACAGATTGCCGGCGTCGTCGGCGACACCCAGATCACCGGTGTGCAGCCAACCGTCGTCGTCGAGCACGGCCGCGGTCGCCGCTTCGTCCTGCCAGTAGCCACGGAACACGTTCGGGCCCTTGACCCAGATCTCGCCGGTGTCCCCGACCAGTGCGTCCGAGCCGTCGGCGTCCACCAGGCGGACCTGCACGCCCGGCAGCGGTAGACCGACCGAAGAGATGCGCGCACCGTCGCCCAGGGAAGAGGTCACCACGGGGGAAGCCTCGGTGAGCCCGTAGCCCTCGTGCACGATGAGGCCGTAGCGTTCCATGATCCGCTCGGCCACCTCGGTGGGGAGTCGGTCCGCACCCGAGGTGGCCACCCGCACTCCGGCGAACGCCCCGGGTGGCACCCCGGGCAGATTCGCCAGTGCCATCCACATGGCGGGTACTCCGGGCACCACCGTGACGGATCGCTGGGCGATCGTGGTGATCAGGGACTGGGGATCGAAACGCTCCACCAGCACCACCTGCGAACCGGTCGCGAACGTCAGGCCCAGCACCACGGTCAGCCCGTAGATGTGGAACAGCGGCAGCACGCCGAGCCCGACATCGTTGCCATCCAGGCGGGTCGAATCGAGCTGCAGGATCTGGTCGATGTTCGCGGCGATGTTGCCGTGGGAGAGCATCGCGGCCCGGGGTCGACCCGCGGTTCCCGAGGTGAAGATCAGCACAGCCGTGTCCTCGGAGGCGACCTCGACGAGCGGCGCGGGTTCCGCAGCGAGCAGATCGGCGAGGTTGACCCTGTCGGGGCCGGGCTCGTCGTCACAACCCACGATGGTGCGCAGCGACGGAACGCTCGTCCGGTCGATCGACGACACCGACCGCGTGGCGGAGGGGCCGACCACGGCGACCCGCGCGCCGACCGTGGCCAGCTCGGATTCCAGTTCGGCGGTCGGACTCAGCGGATTCAACGGTGTCGCCACGGCGCCGACGCCGAGTGTCGCCAGGTACGCCACCACGAAATACCAGTTGTTCGCGCAGATGATCGCGACCCGGTCGCCGCGCGCCACTCCCAGCTCCCCCAGCCCGCCACGCAGGTGGGCGACCTGGGTCGACAGGTCGCCGTAGGTGGTGTGCTGGCCGCGGCTCAGCAGCGCCACAGCGTTCCGCGGTTGCGTATCGATCATGCCGGCGAGGTTCACGGGCATCTATCTTGCCTGAAACGCCGGATGTCGACAGCACGCGAGAAGATCCGCACACCCCGACGAAGAGGAGCGCCGAAACCGACATGTCCGATGTGGCGATCCGCACCGACGGGCTCACGCGTTCCTTCGGCGACCAGGTGGCCCTGGACGGCCTCACCATCGCCGTGCCGCCCGGGGAGGTGCTGGCCCTGCTCGGGCCGAATGGCGCGGGCAAGACCACGACGGTCCGGTTGCTGAACGGCGTGTTGCATCCCCATCACGGGTCGAGTCGCATTCTGGGCATCGATCCGGTCGCCGACGGCGAGGCGCTGCGGCGACGGACCGGCGTGTTGACCGAGCACGCGGGGCTGGACGATCGGCTCACGGCGACCGAGAACCTGCTCGCGGTGGCCCGTATCAGGGGCATGCGCGATCCCGAGGCCAGACGCCGGATCGGCGAGCTGCTCGAACGCTTCGACATGTCCTTCCGCGCGGACGAGCGCGTCGCCGGCGCGTCGACCGGGCAACGCAAGCGCATCGCGCTGGCCCGATCCCTCCTGCACGACCCCGAGGTGCTGTTCCTGGACGAGCCGACCTCGGGACTGGACCCGGCGGCGATCCGCGACGTGATCGCCATGATCGCCTCGCTGGCGACCGAACACGGCCGGACGGTGGTGTTGTGCACCCATTTCCTCGGCGAAGCCGACGAATTGGCCGACCGGATGGCCATGCTCCACCACGGGCGGCTCGAGGCCTACGGCCGACCGGCCGACCTCGCCGCCGAACTGTGGCGGGGGGTACCGGCGAGTCTGGAGCTGGGTGCGGCGCCCGAGGTCGATGCGGCCGACCTGGTACGCAACATCCGGGGCGTCCTGGAGGTGACCGAGACCGCCGACGGGTTGGCATGCACGCTGGCCGAGCGCGAGGTACTCGCCCGGGTGGTGGCCGAGCTGGTGACCGCAGGCGTCTCGGTGTTCGCGGCCCGCCCGGAAACCCACACCCTGAGCGATGTCTACTTCGAGGTGGAACGCCGCCGGGAGACGCCCGTATGAGCACCGCGGTCGACTGGCACGCGGTCCGCGCGGTGATGGCCAAGGACGTGACCGCGGTGACGCGATCCAAAGCCGTCGTGTTGCCGATGCTGCTGCTGCCGGCGGTCATGCTGCTGGGCCTTCCCGTGGTGGTCGGGATCATCGCGGCGTCGTCCACGCCCCTGAATGTCGACCAACTCCTCTCGGGCATGCCGGCGAACCTCGCCCATCCGATCACCTCGTTGCCCGAGCGCCAGCAGTCGGTCGTGCTGGTGCTGGGCTATCTCATCGCGCCGCTGTTCCTGATCATCCCGCTCATGGTCTCCGCGGTGCTCGCCGCCGACGCGTTCGCCGGGGAGAAGGAACGGCGCACCATCGAGACCCTGTTGCACCTTCCCATCTCCAACCGGGACCTGTACCTCGCGAAGCTGCTCGGCGCGTTCGTTCCGGCGGTCGCGATCTCCTGGATCGGTTTTGCGTGCTATCTCGTCGTCGGCAACGCCGCGGCCTGGCCGGTCATGCACCGGATCTTTCTGCCCACCTGGCTCTGGGTGGCCGTGATCCTGTGGTTGGCGCCGGCGGTGGCGGCGTTCGGGCTCGGCATCATGGTGCGGGTTTCGGCGCGGGCGCGCACGTCCCAGGAGGCCAACCAACTCGGCGGCACCGTGATCCTCCCGCTGGTGCTGGCGATCGTCGCCCAGACCAGTGTGCTGCTGCTTGCCGAGCTGTGGATCACGATGGCCATCGGCGCGGTCGTCTGGGTGATCGCCGTGGTGTTGAACCTGCGCGGGGCGAAGCGGTTCGCCCGCGACACCCTGGCCACCAGACTGTGAAGGGCGCCCTTGGTGGACTCACCGGCTCGCGAGGACGAACTGGATCGTCGCGGCGCCCAGGATCAGGACCAACAGCACGATCAGTGCGATGGTGGTCGCCGGACGCATCCCACCAGTGTGGCGCGTGACGCGCTGCCGGTACATTCGCGAACCATGTCGACCGCCCCGGACCTGCACAGCATCGCAACGGGCGTCGTGGACGACTGGCTGGCGGGACTCCAGGATGCGGAGCCGAGCGTGCTGGCCGTGGAGGCCGACCACAACCGGCGGTTCATCCGCCTGCAGGGTGAGGAGAAGAGCGTCTTCACCATCTGGTTGCTGATCGGCCAGCACACCCTTCATCACGAAACGTTCGTGATGCCCGCTCCCATCGAGAACCACGCCGAGTTCTACGCGCACCTGCTCCGCCGGAACCATTCCCTCCGGGGCCTCGCGTTCACCATCGGCGCCGAGGACGCCATCTTCCTCGAGGGCCGTGTCCCGCTGGAAGGTCTGGACGCTTCGGCGCTCGACGAAGTACTCGGCATGCACTGGGAAGCGGTCGAACGGTGCTTCCGCTCCGCAATGCGGATCGGCTGGCGTTCGATGTTCCGCGGTTGATTTTCACGGCGTGTCGTTGTATTTCGATTTCCGCCCGGCTAGCGTCGGGCTGCCGGGGTCGTGCTTGGGGAAGCGGCGGCCCCGGCGAATCACGGGCCGTCTAACGTGGGGGCCATGAGACGACTGACGATCGTGGGCGGTGGCCGCATGGGCGAGGCGATGCTCGCCGGATTGCTCGCCGCCGACTGGGGCCCACCCACATCGCTCGTCGTCGTGGAGCCCTCCGCAGATCGGGCGGCCGAGCTCGGTTCGTCGTATCCCGGTGTCGAGGTGCGCGCCGCGGCCGGGGGACCGGACGAGACGCCGGCCGACGCGATCCTCGCGGTCAAACCGCCGCTCGTCGCCCGGGTCGCCCGGACACTGGGGGAGCTCGGGGTCCGTCGCATGATCTCCCTCGCCGCCGGGGTACGACTGGCCACGATCGAGTCCGAGGTACCCGCCGGATGCGCCGTCATCCGGGCCATGCCCAACACCGCCGCACTGGTGCGTGCCGGAGCCATCGCCATCGCGGGGGGCGGGGCCGCGGAACCCGACGACCTGGATTGGGCCGAGGAGTTGCTCAGCGCGGTCGGTACGGTCGTCCGACTCGCTGAATCACACCTCGATGCGGTCACCGG
>CAZEAV010000059.1:0-9482 GCA_964510215.1 uncultured Iamiaceae bacterium | reverse complement strand
GGAGCCGCCCCTGGCGGGAATCACCACGAGTATGCGGTCGCTCCGAGCATCGGTCATCGGTCCAGACCTCCGCCCGCGTCGGCCCGACCGGCGAGCGGACCGGAGCGGGCTATGGGCACACGCCATGTTCCCACACTCGATGCACGTCCCGGCACGAGCGGGCCGGGACGGCTACCCAGGTATGCTCGCGAGTTCACTTTGCAGTGACTATGGAACACGCGCCGCCTCCTCCCGCGCCGGGCACCGGACCCGACGAACCCACCTCAGTGCCCGAACAGATGCTTCGTCTCAACCGGACGTTGCATGCGGTCGTCGCGGCGCTACGCCGCCGCGGACTGTGGTTGGTGTTCGGCGCGCTCGGCGGTCTGCTCGGCGGCACCATCGTCGCCGCGACCGTGAAACCGTCGGTGAACACCCACCGCTACTACAAAGCGACGGTTCAGATGCGGCTGACGCAGTCGGCTACGACGCTCCGGCCCGTCGACGAGATCCAGTGGAGTCTCCAGGTCGCGCAGATCGCCATCGCCTCGGACGAGTTCAAGAAGCTGGTCGCCGACCAGAGCGGCGAGTCCTCGAGCTACGTGAAGAACCACCTCATGAGCATCGCGTACAAGAGCACCGCCACCGTGGAGATGACAGCGGTCTCGTCCGACAGCGACCAAGCGGTCACACTCGCCTACCACGCCGGCGCGGCGCTGAACAAGGCGATCCGTACCGACATCGCGATGCGCCAGCTGGAAAATGCCAGCGACATCCGTTCCGAGGTGGCCCCCCTTCAGAAGCAGACCAGAACGCTGCAGAGCCGCCTGAGCGATCCCGACCTCACCGACCAGCAGCGCAGCGCACTGAAGTCCCGTGTGAGCACGCTCCTCTCCCGGATCGACGCGGTCAAGCAGAGCTCCCCCGGTATCACCCAGCACATCCCGCAGTTCTCGATGACGAGGAAGCCGACGGCGATCCGGATCAACTCCCACGCCTACTACCGCCGCTGGCTCCTGGGAAGCAATGACGTGGGCACGCCGCACATCAAGGACAGCGCCAGCCTCGTCGGTGTCGGCTCGACCGACAGCGCCACGAAGGCCTCGACCGCGAAACAGCTCCTCAGTGACACCGACATCCCCGAACCCAAGGTGCGTCCGCCGCTCGAGTCGGTGTCGCTGGGCCTGCTCGCGGGTCTGCTGCTGGGGTTGTCCGGGGTGGTGCTCGGCGAAGCCTGGGACGAGCGGGTCCGCGATGCCGATCACGCCGAGCGTTCCAGCGGGTTTCCGATCATCGCAGAGATTCCGCGACTGTCGCGTCGCGGCAGGAAGGCGATGCTGACGACCGAGGAGCTTCCCTCGAGGGCGGCGGCACGCCGTGCCACGGTCCGCTACCGCGGGGCCGCAAGATTGATCGCCGCCGAGCTCTGGGGCGCCGACGGTCCCCCGGCCGCGCGCGACGAACGGCGGGCACCGATCCTCCTCGTCACCTCCGCGGCACCGGGCGAGGGAAAGACCACCTCGACCGCCGCGTTGGCTGCGGCTTTCGCGAACCTCGGACTCGAAGTGCTCGCGGTCGATGGCGACTACCACCGGCGGTCGCTTCGCAAACAGGTGCTGCCGATCCCGAACTTCGTCGATCCGGAGTCTCCCTCGGCAACCCGACTTGAGCACGTCTGGCACCTGGACGACTCGCCTTCGTTCGCCGACGCGAAAGCGTCGTCGACCATCGTGAGCCGACTGGTGCAGCACGTGGATCGACTCCGGTCCGACTTCGACATCATCGTGATGGACTCGCCGCCGGTGCTGAGCACCACCGATGCCGTCGAGTTTCTCCCCTATGCCGACGCAGCGGTGCTCATCATCCGGGCCGAGACCACGTCGGCTCGATCCGCCGAACACGCCGGCAACACGATCAGGAACCATTCCGTCGTCGTGCCCGGCACCATCGTCACCGACGTGACCTCCGGGTCGACCGGACCCGGCAACTAGGTCCATGGCGGAACCGCCCCCGTGGGGTTTTCACGATCTGTCACCGACGACGAGATGGGTACTCGGCCACGGACTGCCCACCGTCAGGCGTCCGCCGTCGGGTCCACTTTCCGACGACGCGTGGGAACGCCTGTGCTCGGAATGCCGGTCGCATCGCCTGCGTGGACATCTGGTCGCGGCCGTGACCGATCACAGCCTTCGGACCACCCGGTGTCAACGACGCCAGGCCGCGACCATCGAGCTGGAACTCACCGAGCTCCGGACCCGCTATGACCAGGTGTGTCGAGGAGTGCTGGACGCGTTCGATGACGCAGGCATTCCATACCGTCTGATCAAGGGCTCGGCACTGCCCTGGACCGACTACCCGGATCCACAGCAGCGGCCCACCGCCGACCTCGATGTCCTCGTGCCCGGCTCGGAGCTCGCGGCCGCGGTGGCGGTCCTGGGTGACCACGGCGGGTCGATCATGAACCCCGAGCCCACCGAGGGCTTCGCCCGGCTCGTGTTCAAAGGCCTGACGGTCGTCATGCCTTCAGGCCTCGAAGTCGACATCCACCGCCTCCTGAGTTGGGGGCCACTCGGCGTCCGTGTCCCAGAAGCCGACCTGTGGGCGCCGGGTCGGACCTTCGACCGACTGGGACATTCCCAGGTGACCTTGTCGGTCGAACGCACGCTGATCCACGTGAGCGCCCACCTGCTACTGCTCGGCGCCGTCCGGGCGAGCGAACTTCGGGACGTCGCTCAACTCGCCACCTCGCCGGCTCTTGATCCGGAACGGACCGTGGGCATCGCCCGACGTTGGGGACACGAAGCCGTTCTGGCCGTCGCCCTCCGGATGGCAGAACGTGAAATCGGCCTCGAGCGGGACGCCCACCCACTCCAGGCATGGGCGTCGCAGTATCACGTCGTGCCCCGCGATCGTCTCTGGTTGCGCATCGACCGCCCCGACTCGCCGGTCGTCGGCATCGAGCCCGCGGCCGTCCTGACCGAACTGGCAGGGTGGCGGCCGCGCGCGACGCTGCTGCGGGCATTCTTCCGACCACGCGCCGGCACCGACCCGAGCCCGATGTCCCGGCTCGGGCACCTGATGGGGTATGCCCGACCCTCATGAGACTCCGCGCCCTGCCCGACCAACCGATAAGCTGCAACATTCCGCGTCGCACCAGGGAACAGGGAAGTTCACGTTGACCACAGTCGATCCGGGCTCGCTTCGCCAAGCGGACCTGAACCTCAACGAACCCGAGAATCCGCTCCGCCATTACGCGGGGATACTCCGTCGACGCGCCCGCATGTGCATCATCGCGCTGGTGGTGGGTCTGATCCTCGGGCTCATCGCCAGCTTCTTCATCAAGACGCCGAAGGTGTCCACGCACTACTACAAGGCGATCACCACGCTCGCCGCGACCTCGGGCAGCACCACGGCAGGGTCGTCCGGGCAGGGTTATTCACTGGAACGGGCCGTGGGACTCCTCCAGGACCACGACCTGCTCGCGAAGGTGGCCAAGAAGGTCCACTGGTCGCCGGTCAAGACCGGGAATCACCTCTCTGCGCAGGCCCAGGGAGATCAGTACGCCATCGACGTCGTCGGCATCGCCGAGCATCCGAAGACCGCCGAGACGCTGGCCGACACCGCCGCGGCGACGCTTGCGACGATGGCCGACAAAGCCTCGACGGTGAGTTTTCGGACCTCGTTCGCGAGCCTCACCCAACAGCGCGATCACTACCAGGCGCAGTTGGACAAGCTCGACCCGCACGACCCGACTCAGGCGACGCAGTACTCCATCCTGCAGAGCCGACTGTCCTCCATCGACTCCCAGCTCGCGGCGCTGAGTGACAACTCCCAGAAGCTGGGCCTGACCACCGCGCGCGAGGCGCATGCGATCGAGATCAACAAAGAGGCGTACCACCAACGGCTGACGAACGCCATCAACCTTCCGGGCCAGCTCCAACAGCCGAACAACGCCCCGGTCAACTCATCCGACAAGACCATCGACGAAACCGACCTCCACCGGACGACCGTCCCGGGCCGGACCGAGCAGATCCTCATCGGCGGCGCGGTCGGCCTCGTGGTCGGGATCATCCTGAGCTTCATCGTGGAAGCGTGGGACGACAAGGTTCGCAGCAGGGCACGGGCCGAGAGTCTGTGCGACCTACCGGTACTCGCCGAGATTCCGAGCCTCACACCGGACGAGGCGGCGACGAACATGGTCGGGATGATCGATTCGCCGAAGTCGCCGACCGCAGAGCGGTTCCGGGCAACCTGCACCGCCGCGCTGTTCGCCCTCGGCGAATCCGCGACAGAACGACCCAACGCCTCGATCAACGGCGACGGCGCCGACGGCTCGACCAAAGCGCACACGTCGGTGATCCTGGTCACCTCGCCGGGCCCCGGCGAAGGAAAGACGACCACGTCGGCGAACCTGGCCGCGGCCTTCGCCGATACCGGCCGACGGGTGCTGACCGTGGACGGGGACTTCCGGCGCCCGGCGTTGGCGAAGTACCTGGTCCCGGTCGCCAGCCTCACCGACCCCCACGGACCGGCCGCGACCCGGGTCGAGAACGTCTCGTTTCTCGCCGCCCCACACGACAGTGACGCGGCCGGCGACATCGTGTTCGAGCTCCGTCGGCTGGTGGCGCGGTACAAGAACGACTACGACATCGTCGTCATCGACACACCGCCGATGCTCACGACGAACGACGCCACCGACCTGTTGGCCGCGGCTGATGCGACCCTGCTGGTCGTCCGCGCAGGTCGCACCCGTGCCACCGCGGCCCAGCGGGCGGCAACCGTGCTGAGCCGGCTCCGAGCCGACGTCCTGGGGATCGTCCTCAACGGATGCGATCGCAAGGAGATGGAGAACTACTACGGGTACGGCTACGGGTACAACTATTACTATTACGGCAAGGACGCGAACGAGAAGAAGCGTCGGAAGCGGAACGCGACAGCCAAACGGTCTTCACCGGCGGAGGAATTCACCGTCGAGGAAGACCGGTCGCTGTCCCACCACTGATTCCGGAATGCAGTCGGCTTCGCCGTTGACGCGACGATCGTTCCGTGATGAACTGGAGCGCCGCCACCGCCGACACCGAGCGGTCGGGAGCTAGCCGGTACCCGCCGGCACCGCAAGGGAACAGGAGCATCGTCGTTGTGAGCGACCAGCGCACAATCGGAGGCCAACAGCGACGCTCCGTAGGTGCTGCGACCGATGTGACCGCGGCCGATCAGCCCGACGAAGGGCGCCGAGGGAACCTGGTCGACCATGCGGCGCGCGCCCGGCTGCTGCGACCCAATACCCCGGACGATCCCTGGGAGGGGAGACTCATCCGCCGCACCGTCGTCGCGGACGGACTCGCCTTCGTGGCGTCGGGAGTCATCGCCTGGATCCTCGTCGGGGATCAGGTCAAAGAGGTCGTGACGTTGTTCGGGCACCATGTTCCGTACCTGGCACTGGGCATCGTCGGACTACCGGCTTGGATAGGCGTCCTGGCGCTCAATCACTCCTACAACCGGATCATGCTGGGCTCCTCCCCGGATGAGTACACGAGCGTCATCCGGGCCGTGATGGTGCTGTTCACCCTGATCTGCGCGGCGGCCTTCATGGGCGGTATGTCGATCTCCCGGGGCCTGTTCGCCGTCTTCTTCCCACTGCTCCTCGTGCTCAGCCTCTGCGCCCGCCTGATCGTTCGGAAAGGGTTGCACCGACGCCGGGGCGCCGGACGGGAACTCCGTCGCCTGGTCCTGGTGTCGCGGGCGTCGGCAATCGTCAACATCAACAACCACTTCCTGCGCAGCCCCCACGTCGGCTATCAGGTGGTCGGCGCCTACCTCCACGGGCTACGGGACCGATCGGCGGCTCCGAACGGGCTCGACGTCTCGCTGCTCGGCGAGCCCGACGATCTCGTCCGCGATCTGGACGACCTGGCGATCGACGCCGTCGCCTTGAGCGGCGGGGACCTCTTCGAAGCCGAGTCGCTACGGTCGCTCGCCTGGAAGCTGCACGACACCGGCGTCCAACTCCTCATGGCTCCCGACCTCGCCGAGATCGCCGGGCCGCGCATCGTGTCACGACCGGCAGCGGGGCTTCCGCTCCTGTTGGTGGACGAGCCCCACACCCGTGGCACCGCGTACGGCATCAAGTCCCTGGTCGAACGCACCATCGCACTGGCGATCTGTGTGGCCCTCTCGCCGGTTCTGGGGCTCATCGCACTCGCCATCAAATGCACGTCCAAAGGGCCGGTGCTGTTCCGCCAGACCCGGGTGATGCGCGCCGGGGAAGAGTTCTCGATGCTGAAGTTCCGATCGATGGTGGTCGGCGCCGAGGACCTGTTGGACGAACTCGAGGACAGGAACGAATTCGACGGCGTGCTGTTCAAGATCCGGGACGACCCCCGGGTCACCAGGGTCGGTCGCGTGCTCCGCAAGTACTCACTGGATGAACTCCCCCAACTCTGGAACGTGGTCAAAGGGAACATGTCGCTGGTGGGCCCGCGCCCGCCACTACCCAGCGAGGTCGCCCGGTACGAAGAGACGACGAGGCGGCGGCTGATGGTGAAGCCCGGCATCACCGGGCTGTGGCAGGTATCGGGCCGGTCGGATCTGTCGTGGGAGGAGACCGTTCGCCTCGATCTGTACTACGTGGAGAACTGGTCGCCGCTGCTCGACGTCATCATCCTGGCCAAGACCGCGAAAGCGGTACTGACCGGTGGTGGCGCATACTGACCACCCGAACCCCAGCGCATCGATGAGCACGACCCGCATTGCGCTCGCGCACGACTATCTGACCCAACGCGGCGGGGCCGAGCGCGCGCTCGTCTCGCTGAGCAGGGCATTCCCGGATGCCACCATCCATACGACCGTGCACGAACCTGCGACGACCTATGACGCGTTCTCCCATCGCGACGTCGAGACCACGCCACTGCAGCGCATCGGACCACTCCGCCGCAATCCACGTTTGGCGCTCCCGCTCCTTGCGCCGGTGGTGAGTCGCCACCGAATCGACGCGGACGTGGCGGTCTGTCAGTCCACGGGCTGGTCGCACGGCATGCCGGTGGCTGGGGCGAAGATCGTCTATGCCCACAACACCGCCCGCTGGCTGTACCAGCGGTCCGATTATCTGGCGAACCTGCCCCGCAGCTACCGCTGGGGGCTTGCGCCCTTCGCGCCCGTGCTCCGCCGCTGGGACCGTCGTGCCGCCGACACCGCGGATGTGGTCATCGCCGGCTCGGGGGTTGCACGCGAGCGGATCCGCGCCAACTGGCAACGTGACGCCGAGGTGATCTATCCGCCGCCGGGCCTGTCCGCGGACGGGGAACAGACCTCGCTGCCGGGGCTCGAGCCGGGATATGTGCTCTCGGTGGCACGTCTTCTGCCCTACAAGCGCGTCGACGTGGTGATCGACGCGGTCCGCTCGCTGCCAGGCGCACGGCTGGTGGTCGTCGGCGAAGGACCGGACGCGGCGCGCCTCTCGGCGAGGGCGCCGGCAGGCACCCTATTCCTCCCATCGGTCACCGATGCCGAGCTGCGCTGGCTGTACGCGCACGCTCAGGCGCTCGTCACGGCATCCCAGGAGGATTTCGGTCTCACGCCGCTGGAAGCGATGGGCTTCGGCACGCCGGTCGTGGTACTCGCGGCCGGAGGATTCCTGGAGACCGTGGAAGCCGACGTCTCCGGCGTGTTCTTCGACGCCCCCGATCCCAAGTCATTGCGCGTCGCGCTGGAGCGGGCCGCCGCCCACGACTGGGATCGAGACGCCTTGCGCGCCCGCGCCGAGGCCTTTTCCGAGGCATCGTTCGTCCGGCGGTTCCGTGCCCTGGTCGACGAGGTCGCCGGTGGTTGAGCCTCCTGCCGGCGTCACCGAACCCGTGCACTGGGACGCACCTCTGGTGCGGGCCCCGGAGATCGGCTACACCGAGGTCGACGGGACGCCCGTGCTGGTGCACACCCGGACCGGTGAGATCCATCCGCTGACCCCGACCTGGTCGGCGGTGTGGGCCACGCTGGACGGGCGTCCGGTGCGCCGCTCGCTGGGCATCGATCCGGACACGATGAGTCTCATCGACCGCCGGAACCTGATCGAGGTGCTCCGTCGGCTCAAAGCGCAGGGCCTGATCGTCGATGCCACCGGCGAGTCGGGCGTCGAAGGTGACCGAGACGTCGACCTGATCGCCCCACCGCCGATCGACGGGCCGGTGACGGTCGGCGTACGTGGGCACACGACGAGAATCGACGGCGCGTGGACACTCCGCATCGAACCGGACGCGCCCGGGTACCGCCGGCTCCGGATGATCCAACGCGGCGCAGACGTGGACGTGGACTTCCGTCGGCGGCTCCGACGTCGTGTCGTCGAACGGGTGGAAGTCGACTACGGCCCGAGCAGGCCGGACGTCGAAGCAGCGGTCGAGGCGTTCGCGACGATCGTGGCGGCCGTACTGGATCGCACCGCCCTCACGACTCCCGGCCTTCTCGATCTGTTCGCCGGGCTCGCCGAGCGCGCAACCGCACCCGGGTCCCCTCGTCACTGAATGCGAATTCGGCCCCGGTGGAGAACCGGGCGAACTCGACGTCGCCGTGGCGTCGTGCCGGTGCCGCGCCCCCACGCGCCACGAAGGAGGCGACCGCTCCGGGGCGCGCCTGGACCTTGTCGACCCGCAGCGTCGCGTCGACGGCCTGAGCGATGACCTCGAGAGCCGTCGGCTCATCCGACGACAGCAACGCGGGCCAGGAGAGGTGGGGGGCCTCGTGCAGGGAAGGGCAGTCCACGAGGTCGACGGACAACTCATCGGGCGCGACCGTGACCTCGACCGCGACATAGTGCTCCGGGTGGAAGAGTGGATGGACGTCGAGCAACCTGGCGAGATCCTCCAGCGATGATCCGAGGCCGAGCGCGGCATGGAGCCGCTCGGCGGTGACGCCCGCGGCGCCGATGAGCTGATGACGGCCGATGGTGCGGGCCGCGTCGGGGCCGAAACGGCCCGCGACGGCGGCCAGGCCGGCGATGGCGAGCAGATGCTGTTGCAGGGCGATCTCGTCACAGAGCGCGGCCAGTGTGGCGGAGGAGAACGCCCCGAAGTCGACGTCGTCGACGAGTGGACCCGCATAGTCGGCACCGCCGTCGTCTTCGGGCACACCCTTGCGGGCCGTAGCGAGCGGAAGCCGCGCGGCGTTCGTGGTCGCGACCAGGCTCGCCATCTCGGGTTCGCCCAACGGCGGCGCTGCCGGATCGATGGTCACGGTCCACGCACAGTGGGGGTGTCGGTCGGCCGGTTCACGCGGCGGGCGGTGGATGGGGCGCATCCTCGCCCGGGAGTTGGTCGCCCAGGCGGTGGCGTCGAAGGTCGGGTCCTCGATCTCGTGGCACATGGTGAACACGTAGTCCGGGCCCATGGGCTCCACGTCCGTCAAGGCGCCGCAGTGGTCCAGGTGGAACTCGCCGTGGTGTTCGTCCGAGACGGAGTAGCGGAAGTCCATGAACTGGGGCGGCGCGCCGATGTCGAACTGCATCGCCTTGAAGA
>CAZEAV010000058.1:0-9523 GCA_964510215.1 uncultured Iamiaceae bacterium | reverse complement strand
TGAATTGCGGGGCCGTCCGGTGGTCGTGGGCGGCGACGGGCCCCGGGGAGTGGTCGCCGCGGCATCCTATGAGGCGCGTGCCTACGGAGTCTTCTCGGCGATGCCGAGTGCCCGGGCGCGCCGGCTCTGCCCCGACGCGGTCTTCCTGCACGGTGATCACGGCCACTACTCCGAGGTGAGCAGACGGATCATGGCCATCCTCGAGGATGTGACCCCGCTGGTCGAGCCGCTGTCGCTGGACGAGGCGTTCTGCGACGTGACCGGCATACCGCCGACCCCGGTGGGGGTCCGCGGCCTGGGCGAATCCCTCCGGGATCGGATCCGTGATCAGGAACACCTGGAGTGCGCGGTCGGGGTCGGGCCGTCCAAGCTCGTCGCCAAACTTGCCTCCAAGCGGGCCAAGCCGCGGATCGGCAGACCCGGCGACGGGCCCGGCCCGGGGGCCGGTGTGGTGGTGGTCAGCGCCGAGGACCAGACGGCGTTCCTCTCGCCACTTCCGGTCCGGGCGCTGTGGGGAGTCGGGCCGGCCACCCACCGGCGGCTCGAGCAGCTCGGGGTGCGCACCGTCGGCGATTTGGCCGCGCTTCCGCCGCGGGTGCTCGAGATGCGCCTCGGGCCTGCCATGGGCGCACAACTGCACGCGCTGGCGAACGGCGAGGATCGCCGTCCGGTGGTGGTGGATCGGACGCCCAAGTCGATCGGCCACGAGGAGACCTATGTGACCGACCGTGTCCGGAGGGACGAACTCGACCCCGAGCTGGTGCGACTGGCCGACGCCACGGGTTCACGGCTGCGCGAGCACGCGCTGGTGGCGCGGACGGTCCACGTCAAGGTGCGCTTTGCCGATTTTGTGACGATCACCCGGGCGGCAACCCTGCGTCGGCCGACCGGATCGGGTCGCGAGATCGCCGCGGTCGCCCGCCGTCTGCTCGACGGCGTGGATGTCGGGCGGGGGGTCCGACTGCTGGGTGTCACCGCGACCGGGCTCGGCGACGCTGACGCGGACCGCCAGCTCAGCCTGGACGATCTGGGGTCCGAATCCTGGGCAGCGACGGATCGCGTCGTCGACGAAGTCCGCGAGCGATTCGGCGACGACGCCATCGCTCCGGCCTGCCTGGTCGCCCGGGGTACCCTCGACGTGCGGCGGCGTGGTGACCAGCAGTGGGGAAAGAGTGGTCCGGGACGTTGAAGGTCGCGCATCCCTGTGCGAGACTGGGGACAGGACCACCAGCATCCTGGTGACGACTACGGAGTCCACCGTGCCACTCTCCGAGGACGAACAGCGCATTCTCGATCAGATCGCCGCCGATTTCCAGCAGCGCGATCCCGAGCTCGCAGGAGAACTCGAGAACACGACGTTGTGGCGCCACGCCTGGCGCCAGATGAAGTGGGCGGCGCTGCTGTTCGTGGTCGGCGTGGGCATCCTCGTCGTCGCATTGGGCACGGCATCCAGTTTCTTCGTGGCATTCGGCGGCTTCGTGGTGATGCTCGTCGCGTCACTGTGGTTCGAGCGGAACGTGAGCCGCCTGGGCCGGGCCGGTTGGCAGTACTACCGCCGCCGGGGAGGACACACCGGCATCCGGGAGTACCTCAACGATCAGCAGGACCGCCTCCGCGACCGTTTCCACACCGAGGAGTGATCTCGCCTCCGGCCGGGACGTTTCGCCGGTCGGCGTGACGCGGAACCGATCAACGTGGGTCGAACCAGCCCAGCAACCTCGAAAGCCACGAGCGATTGTCCCGCGCGATCCGGCCGAGCCGCGTGGCCGCCGCGGCCGCCTCGGTGGCGTCGGCCTGGGTGACGGCAGGGCCGTTCCACGCGGCGGCGCCCGCGAGCTCGGCCATGCGGTGAGCCGTGGGGGCGTCCTCGGCCGCCGACGCCAGATTGGTGATGCGTCGCGCGAGGCGGAATCCGAGGTCGCGGTCGGTGTCGGTCGACCTCCGGACGAAGTGCAGCGGCCGCCAGGCACGGAGGGTGTCGGCCCACGCGAGACGCACCGCGTCGGCCGGGGTCTTCACGGCGAGCAGCCGTCGTCGTCGCAGTATTCGACGGCAGACGGGCCCCGCGAACACCACCGCGGCGACGGCCAGGGCGACGACGATTCCAATCACCGGCAGGCCCGAGGACTTCGAGGGTGGCACGCCATGATCGGTCGTGGAGGTCACCGCGCGCGATGTCGTCGTGGGGGGCGCCGGCACCGTGCTCGCCGGTCCGGGGACCGTCGAGTTCGACACGGTGGTCGGCGGTGGGGTCGGTTGTCCGCCCTGTTCGTCCTGGTGGGCGGGCACCCGCGTGTACTGTGCGGCCACGGGGTTCCCCCGTTCCGGTGTGGGTTCGAACGGCAACCAGCCGAGTCCGGCGAAGAACACCTCGGGCCACGCGTGGGCGTTGCGTCCGCGCACGACGAACGTGCCGTCGTCGTCACGGTCCCCCCAGGTGAACCCGACCGCGACCCGGGTGGGCAGCCCCACCGCACGCGCGAACGCTCCGTAGGTGCCCGCGAACTGCTCGCAGAAGCCCCGGCGGGCCTCGAGGAACGCGTGGATCGGATCTCTGCCGTCGGTGTCCCGGAAGTCGAGCGAGTAGGTGAAGTTGTCGCGGAACCAGTTCTGGAGCGCCAGGGCTTTTGCAAAGGGCGTCGACGCGTGGGCGTCGTCGACGATCGAGTACGCCAGTCGTCGCAGGTCGGCGGGAAAGTCGGCGGGCAGTTCGGTGAAGGTCTTGTCCAACTCGGCGGGAATGTGGCCGCGCGCCGCGTTCAGATCGGCGGCGGTCACGTCCGGAACCTCCGCGGTGACGCGGTAGTGCATCTTCGCCACGCCGCCACTCTGGGTCGACGCGATCAACCCGGACTGTCCCGGATCCCACCACAACTTCCGATCCGTCTGTGGACCTGCGAGCAGTTTCGTGGGCCGGTAGGGGGCGGGCGCGAACGTGCCTCCGAGCCCGGAGAGCGAAAATGTCGCCTTCATCGGGGTCGCGTGCGGCGGGCTCACGACGGGGGTCTCGTCCAGCGAGTCGCCCGCCGAGACCCGGGAGACGCTCGAGTTCAGCGGTTGCCACCGGGTTCCGTCGAACTCGCCGAGCGCCATGAGTCGCCAGTACGCAGGTCTCGGCGCGTGGACGTCGAACAGCACCGAATCGGATTGCTCGGCGAGCGTGGAGTGGATGTCGACCAACGGATTGACGATCTGCAGGTCGTCGTTGTCCCGGGAGCCGGGGCCGAGTGGCACCACGGCATCCGAGCCGACCGCGGGCACGGCCGCGGCGACGCCGAGCCCGACCAGGATCGCGACGCCCGCCATGGCGCCACCACGGGACAGACCGTGCCACGACGTCGCCCGGGTCACCGTGGTGCCTTCTGCGCCCAGACGCAGATGACGGTTCGCCAGTGCGTGGATCGCCACGGCGATCGCGAACAACCCGGCCGACAGCCAGCGGAAGTCGGATCCGGTGAGGAGGGTGACGACCACGAAGACCGCCCCGGGTGGCACGATCGCCTCGGCCGGCGCGGCATAGCCGAACGCGAGTCGATCCGCGCTCCAGGCTGCGACCCACAGCGCCGCCGCGGCGACGAGCAGAAAGCCCGCCGAGGGGGCTACCGGCGCCGATGCGTGGTGGAGGACCGCGCGGGCCGCGTGCAGGTTCTGCCCGATCGCGCCGAGGGTGGACGATGTCGGCACGCCGTAGGTCGTCGTCGGCCATTGCGTGAACTCCACACAGGCGAGCGCCCCGGCGACGACCATGATCAGCGTGGCCCCTCCCGTCCGGATGCGCCGTGTCGCGGCGGCGAGCAGATGCGCGACCACCACGGTTGCGATGAGGGGCGCCAGGAACGACGGCGAGTCGAAGACCCGGAGGAAACCGATCGCCACCGCGAGGCTCACCGCGCCGAGCGCGAGCGTGCGGCCGATGTCGGACCGGTTCATGTTGCCGCCGCCCGGGCGGCCACGGGTTCCCCGCTGCGTGCCGGGTCCATGATCCGGTTCCAGGCCGGGGCGAACGGTTCTCGGGGTCCGAGGACGACGGTCGACAGACCGGGCGCGGCGTCGGCCACCGGCAGGGTGTCATCGTCCGAGAACACGACCGCGAGGGACCCGGGGCGCGGCGTCCCGAGGGCCGCACGGACTCCCGGCACGCCGCTCGAAGTGGTGATCACGATGACCGGATCCGCGTCGCGCAGAGGCGCCATGGCATCGACCGAGGCGGTCTGGACCACCGCGAGTTCCCCGAGCACGAGATCCAGATGGCCGCGGCCCGACCCACGGGCCGAGTCGAAGCCCGCGGTCGTGCGGAGCCGGGCAGGCTGGTCGGCGCCGACCGCGGCCACCAGGATGCTGGCCGTCGCCGAGACCGCGCGTTCGAACGTGGCCTGGTCATAGGAGTCGTCGCACACATCGAGGATCACCGTGCAACCGCGGCGATGGGGTTCTTCGTCGTGACGCACCACGAGATCGTCACGGCGGGCGCTGGTGCGCCAGTGCACCCGGCGCAGGTCGTCACCGGGCACATACTCGCGCAACGAGGCGAATTCGGATCCCTGGCGTAACGAGGGCGTCATGATCGACCGGGTGTCGTCCTCGACAGGGACGCGGGGCGGGGCGACGGGGGAGATGCGCGGCAGGACCACGAGTTGGACCGGACCCGCTCCGCGGTGGGTCCGTCGCGCCAGTCCGAACGGGTCGTTCACCTCGATGGTCATCGTGCCGAGACGGCAGATGCCACGCTGGTCCACCCGGAGCCGGTAGGACGCGGTGCTGGTCTCGCCTGCCGCGAGTGCGTCGACGTGACGGTGTGCCGTCGATGGCGGGGAGCAGGGCCGCAGGATCGGGTCGTGCAGCGTCACCTCGGGACTGTGGCCGGCAGCGATCCGAGTGACGGCCAGATGAACGCCGACCTCTTCGCCGGCCACCGTGCGCAGCGCCCCCAGCTCCCGGGTACAGCGCAGCTGGGGCCGCCGGATGCGGGCCGCGACGATCGCGATCGCCACCAGACACCAGGTCGTAATCCCGAGCCCGGCGATCTCTGCAAGCCCCAGGAGGCGCCCCGCCACCATCAACCCCACGCCGGCGATGAGGACCTTGACGCCGGTCGACGTCACCGGACGACCGCCGCGGCTGGTCGACTCAGGGTGTCCGGACACCGGTGGGCACCGCGAGCCGTTGCACGATCTCGGCGAGGATCCACTCGCCGGTCATCCCTTGGATGTGCGCGTCCGCGGTGAGGATCAGGCGGTGCGCCACGACCGCGGAGAGCACGTCGCGGACGTCGTCGGGGATCACGTAATCGCGCCCGTGCGCCGCCGCGTGTGCCCGGGCGACGTGCTGCAGGGTCAATGTGGCACGCGGTGACATGCCGACCGCGACACTGGGATGGTCCCTGGTGGCGCGGGCCAGGTTCACCAGGTAGCCGCGGAGGCTGGTGGCGACGTTCACCTCACTGACCGCCGCGCACAGCTCGCTCAGCCCTTCGGTCGTGACCACGGGTTCCAGGACGGGTTCGGTCCCCGAGTCCCGGGCGAGCAGATCGAGTTCGTCCCGCGCGTCCGGGTAATCGATCGACAACCTCATACAGAAGCGATCGAGCTGACTCTCTGGGAGGGGGTAGGTCCCCTCGTGCTCGACCGGATTCTCGGTCGCCAGGACCATGAACGGCGCCCCGAGCGCATGCGTGGTTCCATCCACGGTGACCTGATGTTCGGCCATTGCTTCGAGCAGCGCGGACTGGGTCTTGGGTGAGGCACGATTCACCTCGTCGGCGACCACGACGTTGGCGAAGATCGGTCCGGGCCGGAAGTCGAAGGTGGTCGTCGAACGGTTCCAGACGTTCACACCGACCAGGTCGCTCGGGAGCAGGTCCGGGGTGAACTGGATACGGCCGAAACTTCCCCCGATGGATCTCGCCAGCGCTTTGGCCATCGTGGTCTTGCCGACCCCCGGGACATCCTCGATCAGCAGGTGGCCGCGTGCCAGCAGGCAGACCAGCGCCGATTCGATGACCGGTCGCTTGCCGACGATGACCCGTTCGACGTTGTCGGCGAGTGCGTCGAATTGCGCCACGAAGTCGGGGATTGCGTTCATTCGAGCGGTACTCAATTCGTCCTCCTCGCAGACATGGAGCATACCGGCCTGGTGTGCCGGTGGTCGGTCCCGCCGATCGCCGCCGAGATCGACCCCGGGCCCCGAGCGGGTAACCTCCAGAGAATGGCAGAGCGACGGTGGCTCGTTCCGGCGGTGCTCGCCGTGGCCCGCCACCCGAGCCTGTATCGCACGGCACTCATCCAACTGGTGCGGCTGGCAGCGCCCGGATGGTGGCGGCGCTCCCCGTTCCTGCCCCTGCCGTCGCCGGGGTATCTCCGCCTTCGGATCGTCACCATGTACGGGGGTGACGGCCGCGGGGCGATCGAGCCGCAGGACCTTGTCACCTGGCTCACCTGGTGCCGGTCGCGGTCCACGTCACGGTGAACCGTCCCCTGTCGCTCGAGATCCGCTGGGTGCGACTCGCCGGCGCGGGGTCGCTGCGTTCGGCCAACGAGGTGATCGGGGACCGTGAGCTGATCGTGGTGAAGGCCACCGACGTCGACGGTCACGTCGGCTGGGGGGAATGTCCCGCCCTCGCACGACCCGGATACACCCCGGAGTACCTCGCCGGCTGCTGGACGCTGCTGGGTGAGGTGCTGGGCCCCACGGTCGTGGCCGATCCGCCCGGGGCGCTGGCGTACCTCGAGGGGGTGCCGGGCCATCCCATGGCGCGGGCGTCGCTGATCGGCGCGTTGATCGACCTGGACCTCCGGGTGCGCGGGCGGTCACTCGCCGACGCGCTGGCCGACGGTCGTCCCCACCGTGCAACGGTCCACTCCAACGCGGTCATCGGCATCCAGGACGAACCGGCCGACCTGGAAGCGGCGGTGGCGGCGGCGCTCGATGCGGGCCACGCGAGCGTCAAACTCAAGATCCGACCCGGGAACGACGTCGACGCGGTTCGGACCGTCCGATCGCTGTGGCCGGACCTCACCCTGGCCGTCGACGCAAACGCCTCCTATGAGGATGCGGAATCGGCACACCGGTCGTTGTCGGACCTGGAAGCCGCGGCCGGTGGTCTGTCCTATTGCGAGCAGCCGCTGCCGGCCGACGATCTCGTCGGCACCGCGATTCTGGCGCGACGCCTGGCGACCCCCATCGCGCTGGACGAGTCGATCACCTCGTTCGGCCGGGCCACGACCGCGTTGTCCCTCGGCGCGATGGGAGCACTGAACCTGAAGCCTGCCCGGGTCGGGGGGCCACTCACGGCGATGGCCGTCGCCCAGGTCGTGGCCGCGGAAGGGGTGGCGGTGTTCTGTGGTGGGATGGTCGAGTCCGGGCTCGGCAGAGCCGCCGCGCTCGCGGTCGCCGCGCAGGAACCCTTCGGGTTGCCCGCCGATCTGGGGCCGTCGTCCCGTTACCACCGGGTCGATCTGACGCCGCCGTTCGAGCTGGCCCACGGTGCCCTGCGCGTGCCCGAAGGGCCGGGCCTGGGCGTCGACCCGGACCCGGGCGTCCTCGAAGCGCACACGGTCGGCGTCCGTCGACTGTGACCGGGTTCGACGTTTCGACGATCTCGGCGTCCGTCGCCGACGCCCACGCGCTGCCGATGCCGGACGTGGTGCGACGCGAGGTCTGGTTCTTCGAGCCGGAAGACCGGGCGGTCGTGTTGGGGAGCACCCAGCGGACCTCGGTCCTGGACCTGGCCGAGATCCGGCGTCGGGAGCTCGGTGTGGTCCGCCGTCGCAGTGGCGGGGGAGCAGTGGTGGTGGAACCGGGAGCGCTGAGCTGGTTCGACGTGCTCCTGCCCGGCGGCGATCCCCTGGCCGAAACCGATGTGTCGCGCTCGGCGCTCTGGCTGGGCGACGCGGTCGCCGACGCGCTGCGGTCGTTGGGCCTGCCGGCCTGCGATCTGATCGAGCGGGCCACACCTTCGTCCTGGTCGTCACTGGTGTGTTTCGCCGGCTGCAGTGCGGGTGAGGTGCTCGTCGCCGGACGCAAGGCAGTGGGAATCTCCCAGCGTCGGACCAGAGCCGGCGCCCGCTTCCAGGTCATGGTGCTGCACCACCTCGACCCGACGGCGACCGCGGCACTGTTCGCTCTCGACGCGAACCATCGGGCCCGTCTCGGCGACCACCTGCGTGCCGGCGTGTCCGAGGTGGAGGTCGAACCGGGCGTGCTGCGGTCGGCCGTGGAAGCGGCGCTCGCCACGCGCTGAAGGATCGGCCACCGCGGGGCCCGGGGAGCCTGGGGGAGCTGCGTGGTTGCACTTGGGGAACGATGTGCTTGATCTGGGGAGAAAAACGCAATACAGTGGGAACCCATGGGAACCACGGGGCAATCGTTGCCCACTCGGGAATCGGGTCATGCCGAGTTCGTCGAGTTGCTCGGAGAACTGGAACGGTCCCTGGACGACCGGGGACGGCTCTCGGTTCCCACGGCGTTCCGCTGGGCCTTCGTCGAAGGTGCCGTGATCCTGCAGTGGCCCGGACCCTGTGTCGCCGTACTGCCGCTCGCCGAGTACCGCACGATGGAGGAGGACATGCGGGTCAAAGAACGGGAGCGGTTGGGAGACGCCCGCGCCCGGGAGGCGTTGAACAGTCTGGCGAACCACTGCCGGCTGGACGCGGCGGGGCGGTTGTTCATTCCCGCCGACCTGCGCGAGCAGGCCGGTATCGACCGACACCTGCTGGTTGTGGGCCAGCGGCGACGGCTCGAGTTGTGGGCCCGTGCCGAACGTGAACGCGGCGCCGAGGAGCGCTGGCAGGCACTCGTCGCGCACATCTCCACGGAGGCGGTGTGAGCGGTGCTCTCGATGACCGAACGCGTTCCGATGCCTGAGGGGGCCGACTTCGTCCATCGACCGGTACTGGTCGACGAGGTGGTCGCCCTGTTCGCCTCGGTGCCGGCCGGGACGATCGTGGACGCCACGCTCGGAGGCGGCGGACATGCCGCGGCCATCGCGCGCGCCCGCCCGGATCACCGGATCATCGGGATCGACCGCGATCCCACCGCCTTGCGGGCGGCGACGGCGCGTTTCGCGGACGACCCCGCCCTCGCCGGTCGTCTCCGCGGTGTGCGTGGCCGGTTCGACGAGGTCCTGGACGACATGGACACCGATGGAGACGTGGTCGGGGTGCTGTTCGATCTCGGGGTCTCCTCGCCCCAGATCGACGAGGCCGAGCGCGGCTTCTCCTACCGTCATGACGGCCCGCTCGACATGCGGATGGATCCCGACCAGCGCGGCGACGCCGCGGAGTTGATCGCGACGAGGTCGGTCGCGGAGCTCGCCCGGATACTCCGGACCTACGGCGACGAGCGTTTCGCGACGGCCATCGCCCGGGCCATCGTCGCGGCGCGACCGGTGACCACGACCGGTCAGCTCGCCGAGACCGTACGTGCCGCGATCCCCGCACCCGCCCGTCGCCACGGCGGACACCCGGCCAAGCGGACCTTCCAGGCGCTGCGGATCGCCGTCAACGCGGAGCTCGAAGCACTGCCA
>CAZEAV010000057.1:0-9616 GCA_964510215.1 uncultured Iamiaceae bacterium | reverse complement strand
TCGCGCGCCCGATGGCTGCCGGGTCATGGGTTCATGTGGATCATCCGAGGCGTTCGCCAGCGCGGTCGGAAGCGCTGCTCGCAATGCCCTAGCCGCATCAGAGGTCGACCCGGAAGCCGCGAACGGACTCGCGGCGATGCTCTCCGAATCGGAGGCAACGATCAGGGCAGATGAAGAAAAGTTGTTCGCACTGAACGAAAAATACTCTGCTGACACAATGATCGATGACGTCGAAGCGAATGACGTCCACGACCGGTACCGCTCATTGGGTTCGCGAACGACCATCGACCTGAAGAACGTGACGTTGCGGGCACCGGGCTCGGACGATGTCATCCAGGTCTCTGCGATGCGCGTACGGGCCGACAGCATCAGCGCGTGGTGGCCGCTGGAAGCCCAGGAAGGCGTTCAGATCAACTACCTGCCGGTGCCGCCCACGCAGTAGGCCTTTGCCACGTCATCGATCCGGCCGGTAGGCGAAGCCCGAGCTCGTCAGGGCAGGCCGATGCACCGCATCACTGCTCCGTCGCGACCGCCTCGAACTGCCCGGTCTCCCACTGCACGGCGATGGTCGCCGCGACAGGGCGCACGAACTGGGCGATGTCGTCGGCCACGTCCGAGGGCGACGCGGCCAACAGGGTGCGGTCCAGGCGGAGTGTGGGATGGAGCACCTCGGCTTCGACGTCGATGTCGTCGACGGCATCGGCTTCCACCAACAGCACCAGGGCGTCGGTACGGTCGCCGTTGTCCTCCGCGAGCCGCTGGGCAACCCGGACCCCGGTCCCGTAACCCACGAACGTCGCCGAGGGAACGGCCAGGTGACGCATCAGGGCGAGCACGGCCCCGCCGGCGTCGTCGTCGGGGTCGTGGCCGGAACCCAGAAATGGCGCGACCGCCCGGAACCCATCAGCGGCCAGGGGTGCGGGCAGCTCGTCCCAGACGTCTCCCTCGGCGCCCTCGACGTCGCCGATGAGCACCACGGGAGGCCCCGTCCCCCGCTCGACATAGTGCACGACCAGATCGTCGAACGGTGCATCACCTTCGGCGATCGGATAGCGCTCGTCGAAGTCCGTCTCGCCCGAGACGACGCTCGTCGGCCCGACCCCGGCGACGACGGGGGCGAAGGACGCCCGTTCCTCCTCGACCGCAGCCACTCGTCGGAACATGCGGTACAGCGAGTAGCTCCCCACGAGCGCGTACGCCCCGGCCAGGACCAGGTACAGGCTCCCGGGACTGATCAGGCCGACCACGGCACTTCCCGCCACCGGACCGGCGACCGAGCCGATTCCGTTCACGAGCACCACCTTGGCGCCGGCGGCCACTTTGAGATCATCGTCGATGTAGTCGTTCAGGTGGGCGACGCTGAGGGAATAGACAGGAAACGCGCTGCCTCCGGCGACGACCGTGAGCCCGATCAGGATGAGCCGACGGTCGGCCGCCACCTGGGACGCGATCACGGCGACAGCGGCGGCGACGATCGCGGTCACCGCCAGGACGAAACGACGGTCGACCCGGTCGGACCAACGCCCCAGGGGAACCTGCAGCAGGGCCCCGCCAAACAGAGCCGCTCCCACGAAGGCGGCGGTGGCGGACCGGTTGAAGCCGGCCTCGTTCGCATAGACGACGCCGGCACCGAGCATTGCCGCCGCGATGAAACCGGCGCAGACCGCGCCGACGAGCGCCAACGGGGCGACCGTCGCGATCCGGCGAACCGACACCGGAGTCCGTGGTCGGGCGGCGGGGGCCGGAAAAGCGGCGAGCGACACCGGAACCACCGCCAGGGACACCAGCACCGACGCGATGATGAACGGCTCGAACCCCCGAGGGCCGAGGACCGCGTAGCCGAACTGGCCGCCCAGCAGCGCCGCCGAGGTCACGACCATGTAGATGGCGAAGACGCCACCCCTCGACCGGTTGGTGGTGACCCCGTTCAGCCAGGTCTCGGCCACGACGTACAGCGCGGAGATGCACAGACCGACGATCACGCGCAGCACGAACCAACTGAATGGATCGATGATCACCGCATGCAACAGGAGCGCGGCCGACGCCAGCGCGGCCAGGCCCGCGAAGACCCGGACATGGCCGACACGGTCGATCGCAGCCGGCGCGAACAGTGAGCCGCCGACGAACCCCACGTAATAGCCGGCCAGCACCACGCCGATGACGCTCGGACGGAACCCTTCGATGGCCGCGCGGACGCCGAGCAATGTCGCCGCCAGCCCGCTGCCCGCCAACAGCAGCCCGACGCTGCACAACAACGGCACCGCATTGCGCACCGCGACCCACGATCCCCGGGGTGCGGTCTCGGCGGCAGTGCTCATCCGTTGCGAGCCTAGGAGGCCCTCGCGTCCGACCGGCCGGTGCCCGTCGGGCGCCGGTGCCGCCGGTCATGGGCTATCGTGTGGATCGTGATCGACAAGCGGCAGGCGGTGCTGCGGTGAAGGTGCTGGTCGCCACCGACGGGTCCGACGAGGCCATCCAGGGTGCCTACACGGGCTTGGCGCTGCTGCAGCCGGGCATCGAGGTCGTGCTGACGATGGTGATTCCCGAGCGGGAGGACCCGATGGAAACCGCGACCGGTTTCGCCGGACCACTGATCAGCGAGGAAGAAGCCGACACCGAACACGCCGAGTCGCTCGACGCCGGCGAGCACGCGCTCCGTCGAACGGTCGAGGCATTGAACGCCTCGGACCTGACCGACGGCGACACGCTCAGGACGCGCCTGATCACCTCACGTGATGACGCCACAGGTGCAATCGTGTCAGAGGCCGCAGAGTCCCAGGCGGACCTGGTGGTGATCGGGTCGAGCGGCAAAGGGGCGTGGCGCCGGTTCTTCAGTGGCTCGGTGTCCGAGAAGGTGGCACGCGAAGCACCGTGCCCGGTCCTGATCTCCCCCCCACGCTCGACCACGGACTGACCCGCGATGGCGTCGGGAAACAGGCGTGCCGACAAAGGTGCCAAAGCCGCGGCGCGCGTGCGCGCGGCACAGCAACAGAAACGCCAGCGGTTGCAGTGGTCGGTCGGCATCATCGTGCTGGTGGTCGTCGGCATCGTGGTACTGGTCCTGGCCAAGCCCTCGACCGACTCCTCGTCCTCCGACGATCTCGCGGCGAAACCCGCCCCGGCGTCGATCGCGGCGGATCTCGCCGAGGTGCCCATGACCTCGCTTTCGGGGGCGTACGCCGCGGAGCAGAAGGTGGCCGCATCGGCCTCGAGTGACGCCAACCTGCCCACGGCGATCACCGCGGCGAACCGGACGAAATACGGCGCCTTGACTGCGAACGGCAAGCCCGAGGTGCTCTACATGGGCGCCGAATACTGCCCGCACTGCGCCAACCTGCGCTGGCCCCTGGTGGTTGCGCTCTCCAAGTTCGGCTCGTTCTCGGGTCTCAAGGTGATCACCTCGTCCGAGGACCACGTTCCGACCCTGTCCTTCGTCGGCGCCACCTACCACAGCGACGTGCTCTCCTTCACTCCGGTCGAGCTCTACGACCAGGACCACAAGCCGCTCGAGAAGGGCACCGACGCCCAGATGACGTTGCTGCAGTCCCTCGGCCAGGGGGGTTACCCCTTCGTGGACTTTGGGGGGAAATACGCCCAATCGGGAGATCCCTACAACGGCAGCCCCTTCGTCGGCAAGACCCAGACCGACATCGCGGCAGCGGTGGCCAAGTCATCGGCTGATGCGACGGACATCACCACGATGCCCGGCCAGGTGAACGCGGTGGCCGGCAGTTTCGTCGACGTGATCTGCGATCTCACCGACGACAAACCGGCGAAGGTCTGCAAAGCGCTCACCGCCGGCTGAGGCGGGCGTGGCCGACCGACCGGTCACCGTGACAGATGGAGCCGGATCACCGCAGAGCAGGAACGCACGCGATGCGTCTCGGCGTACTCGTCGAGGTAGGCCACCTCGTCATCGGGCAGGCTGACACTCAGCTTCATCCTGGCGAGACTGCCGCGGCAGCATCCGCGATCTCGCCGACGTGCGTGGCAACGGCGCCCCAGATGGCCGTGTCAGCCGCGCAAGGTTGCGGGGTGGGCGGCAAGGACCGCGTCGATCGCACGTTGGCGGGCCTCGGCGACCTCGGTGTCGGCCAGGGTGTGGTCGGGCGCCTGGAAGCGCAACGCGAACGCGAGGCTACGTCGCCCCTCACCCACCGCCTCGCCGCGGAACACGTCGAACAGCTCCAGGCCGACCAGCAGCTCGCCGAGCGCGGCGCGGACCGTCGCCTCGACCTCGTGCACCGGAACCGTGTCAGCCACCGCGAAGGCCAGGTCGACATCCGCGGAGGGATACCGGCTCACCACCGCATAGGGCCGATCACCATGGGGCAGCGCCAGCAGGCGGGTCAGATCCACCGACAGCCACGCACACCGCTCGGTGATCCCGTACGCCTCGGCGACCTCGGGGTCGACCTCACCGATCTCCCCCACCGGCTCCCCGGCCACGACCACGCGTCCCGACCGGGTCGGGTGCAGCCCGGCCACCTCCTCGTTGCTCAGGTGCGCGCCTGGAATCGCCAACGTGTCGACGATCACCTGCCACACCTCGACCGCGGCGACGGCGTCCCGTCCGGAACGGATCACCCCGATCCGTTCGCGCTCGTCCGGCAGCAGCTCACCAGCCACGGGACGCCCGAACACATGCCCGATCTCGAAGAACTCGACCTTCGTCTGGCGGCGTTGTTCGTTGAACGCCACCGCGCCCACCAACCCGGGCAGCAACGACGGGCGCAGCACCGACTCCTCGGCGACCAGCGGATTGGTCAGCTCGATCCCGTCGACGTCGAGCCCGCACCGGGCCAACTCTCCGGGAGCCAGGAACGGCATCGGCTGCACCTCGGACACTCCGAGCCCCACCATCGCCCGGCGCAGTGTGCGCCGTTCGGCCTGGCGTCCGGTGAGCCGCCCCACCCGCGCCGCGGTCAGCGGTTGCGGGGTGATGCGGGCATAACCGTGCATTCGGGCGATCTCTTCGACCACATCGGTCTCGGTCGCCGAGTCATAGCGCCACGGCGGGATCGTCACGTCGAAGTCGCCATCGGAATCGGCATCGACATCGACATCGGCCGTGGCGAACCCGATCGGCTCGAGCAGGCCGCGCATCGTTGCCTCGTCGAGCTCGGTGCCCAGCAGCGCGTTCACCCGTCTGGTGCGCACCCGTACCGGCGTACGGTCCGGCACCTCGCCGGTGGCCACGACCGCTCCGGGCGCCGGCCTCGCGCCGCAGATCTCACCCGCCAACTGGGCGAAGCGGGCCGCGGCCAGCTCGAGCACCTCGGGGTCACAGCCTTTCTCGAACCGGGCCGAGGCTTCGGTGCGCAAGCCCAGCCGACGCGAGGTCCGGCTGATCGACATCGGCAGGAACCAGGCGTTCTCCACCAACACGTCCGTCGTCGACGCGTCGATCTCGCACGACGCCCCTCCCATGACCCCGGCAATGCCGACCGGTGAATCATCGGCCGCGCAGATCAACAGGTCGTCGCTCACCAGGCGACGCTCGACGTCATCGAGGGTCACGAGCGTCTCACCGTCCCGTGCGCGGCGGACCCGCAGCCCCGCACCAGGCACCTTGGCGAGGTCGTAGGGGTGGTTGGGCTGGCCCAGCTCCAGCATGACGTAGTTGGAGATGTCGACGAGCGCGTTGATCGGGCGCATCCCGAGCTGGGTGAGTCGGGTCGCCATCCATTGGGGCGAGGAACCGACGGTCACCCCGCGCAACACACTCGCATGGAAGCGGCCGCACAGTTCCTGGTCGACGATCTCGACGGTGACGGCATCGCGGGCCGCGGCGCCCGAGGTTGCGGGCACGTCGGGTACCGGCACAGCGAAGGGCACCCCGAGACGCGCCGCGACGTCGCGGGCGACCCCGGCCACGCTCATCGCGTCAGGCCGGTTGGGGTTGATCTCCAGGTCGTAACACACATCGGGCCGGATGCCGACTGCTTCGGCCAGCGGCGCACCCAGGGGCAGGTCACCGTCCAGCAGCCAGATACCTTCGTGGTCGTCGCCCAGGCCCAACTCACGCGTCGAGCACAGCATCCCCTGGCTCGGCGCGCCGCGCATCTTGCGTGGCCTGATGACGAAATCACCGGGCAGCACGGCACCGACGGTGGCGAAGGGCACCACGTCACCCACCGAGATGTTCGCTGCGCCGCACACCACCGGGGTGGCTTCGCCGTCGCCGGCGTCCACGAGCACGGCCCGGATCTTGTCGGCACCGTCGATCAGGGAGATTTCGAGGATCTTCGCGACCACGACCCCATCGAGGCCGCCACCCACGACCCGCTGGTCTTCCACGGCCATGCCGAGGTCGCTCATGATGTCGCCGAGCGCTTCAGCATCGTCACCCAGTGGGGCGAACTCGTGCAACCACGACAACAGGACCTTCATCAGAACTGCCCCACGAATCTGGCGTCGACGCTGGCGATGTCGCGCAGGTCGGGCACGCCGTGGCGCATCGCCGCAAGCCGGTCCAGGCCGAACCCGAACGCGAAACCCGAATAGACCTCAGGGTCGAGACCGACATTTGCCAACACGTTCGGGTTGACCATCCCACAGCCGCCCAGCTCCAGCCACGAACCGTCGGGACGCTGGATGTCGAACTCGGCCGAAGGCTCCGTGAACGGGAAATACGACGGGCGCAGCCGGGACGAGAATCCCTCGCCGAAATAGGCCTTGGTGAACGCATCGATCGTGGCGGCCAGGTTCGCGAACGAAATGCCTTCGTCGACGACGAGGCATTCGATCTGGTGGAACACCGCCAGGTGCGTCGCATCGGCGGTCTCCTGGCGGTACACGCGCCCCGGCATGACCGAGTAGATCGGCGGTTTCGTCGACTCCATCAGACGGATCTGCACCGGCGAGGTGTGCGTGCGCATCACGACGTCGCCGGGTTGGCCGAGCGTGACGAAGAACGTGTCCTGCATGTCGCGAGCCGGGTGGTGCGCGGGCAGGTTCAACGCGGTGAAGTTGTGCCAGTCGTCCTCGACCTCAGGACCTTCGGCGACCGTGAACCCCATGCCGACGAAGACGTCCTCGAGGCGCTCCATCGTCTGGGTCACCAGATGCAGGTGTCCGTGCCGGTGCGGGGGGCGCAATTCGGTCAGATCCAGCCGCTCGGCTTCCAGGCGCAGCCGGCGCACCTCGGCCTGCAGGGCGCTGCGCCGCTCGGCGATCGCCTCGCGGATCCGACCTTGTGCGTCGTTCAGCGCCCGACCCACGTCTTTGCGTTCGCCCGGATCGAGGTTGCGCATCTCGGCTTTGATCGCGCCCAGCTCGGATTGTCTGCCGTTCAGCGCCCGGTCGAGTGCGGTGAGCGATTCGAGGTCTCGTGTGGCCGCGACCCGGGCGATGCCGTCGTCGACGATGCGGGCGATCCTCTCGATCATTTTGCAGCCGTTTCCGCGGCACGCCGTTGGCGCATGACTTCGAAACAGACCAACGTTCCGGCCATCGCCGCGTTCAGCGATTCGACCGGGCCGGCCATCGGGATCCGCACGGCCATGTCGGCCACCGCGGCCACGCCCGGTTCGAGCCCGTGGGCCTCGCTGCCGATCAGCACCGCGCACCGCCCGGACAGATCGGCTGCGTCGAGGTCGACCGCGGCCTCCAGGGTCGTCGCCACCGACGTGATCGACGCGTCGCGCAGCATCCCGAGAAGCGCCTCGGTCGAGCCGGCTTGGATGATCGGCACCGAGAACAGCGCACCCGCAGAGGCCCGCAGGGCCTTGGGGCTGAACACCTCCACCGTGCCCGGCGTGACCACGACCGCGTCGAACCCGGCGGCGACCGCGCTGCGCACGAGCGTGCCCGCGTTGCCCGGGTCGGCCACTCCCACGAGTGCGAGCACCGCACGTGCACCCGCGAGGGTTCCTGCGGGCGCGATCGGTCGTTCGGCGATTGCAGCCACCGCGTGCGGGTGCACCGGATCGGTGGCCCGTCGCAGCACCTCGGCCGAAACAGCGGACACCGTTGCTCCCTGGGTTTCGGCGGCGTCCAGCGCGGCGACGATGCGCTCATCGAGCCGGTCGGCGTCGACGAATACCTCGGTGACGACCAGCCCGGCGTCGAGCGCGTCGCCGAGCAGCACCGGCCCGTCGATCACGAAGACCCCCTCGGCCACCCGGGCGCGACGGCGCGCGGCGAGCTTGCCGAGACGGACGACCCGAGCGTTGTGGTCCGAAAGGGTGCGCAGCGTCACCGCGACGGTCCCGATGGTGGGGTCAGCCGAGTGCTTCGTTGGCAGTGGCGACCAGCGCGGCGAACGCGGCCGCGTCGGTCACGGCCAGATCGGCGAGCACCTTGCGGTCGACGTCGATCCCCGCGGCGTGCAGGCCGTTGATGAAGCGTGAATACGAGGTGCCGTTCTGGCGGCAGGCCGCGTTGATCCGCTGGATCCACAACTTGCGGAACTCACCTTTGCGGGCCCGTCGGTCACGGAACGCGTACTGCAGCGAGTGCTGGACCTGCTCGTTCGCGGCCCGGTAGCTGCGGCTCTTGTTGCCGTAGTAGCCCTTGGCCCGTTCCAGTGTGGCGCGGCGGTGCTTTTTCGAATGGACGGCACGTTTGACTCTGGCCATCGGTGGCTCCTTGATGACGGCGCCGGGACGGCATCGCCGTCACAGCAGGTGAAGGGAGAAACGGTGGCCGGGACAACAGCCCCGGCCGGGAGTGCTCAGTGGCCGAGAAGGCCTTTGATGCGACGCTTGTCGGCGGGCGAGACCTGGGCAGGCGCGGACAGTCGACGCTTGCGGTCCGGCGACTTCTTTTCGAGGATGTGGCTCTTGTACGCCTTGCGACGCATGATCTTGCCGCTGCCGGTCGTCCTGAACCGTTTGGCGGCACCCCGGTGGGTCTTCATCTTGGGCATGTCGTCTCCTTGTCGTGGATCGCACCAGCGACCCGTGGTTCTGCTCGTTCCGGGAAGGCTCAGGCCTCTGCGGGTCCGGAGTGGTTCTGGGAGGCCTCCTGGGCCAACTTCGCCTGATGTGCGGCCTGGGCTTTGCGATCCGGCGCGAGCACCATCGTCATGTTCCGGCCGTCCAGCTTGGGAAACACCTCGACGCGGCCCTGGTGGGCCACCTCTTCGGCGATCCGGTCGAGGATCTTGCGTCCGAGCTCGGGGTGGGCGACCTCCCTGCCCCGGAACATGATCGTGATCTTGACCTTGTGACCTTCGCCGAGGAAATGCTCGACCTTGCGGGTCTTGGTGTCGAAGTCGCCGCCGCCGATCTTGGGACGGTACTTCATCTCCTTGACCGACACGCTCGAGGATTTCCGACGGGATTCCTTGGCTTTCTGCGCTGCTTCGTATTTGTACTTGCCGTAGTCCATGACCCGGCAGACCGGCGGGTTCGCCTTGTCGGCCACCTCCACCAGATCCAGATCGTGGGATCTGGCGAACGCAAGAGCTTCTGGTAGCGGCTTGATACCGATCTGGGACCCGTCGGGCCCCACCAGTCGGACTTCCCGAGCACGGATCCGATCGTTGATCCGGGGCTCGGCGGTTTTGGTCGGCGCAGCTATGGCCGGTCACTCCGCATCAATGACTCATCTCCTAGAAGAGGCAACAGGGGCTGGTGGTTCGGCGCCGTCGAGTCCGAAAGGTACCGGC
>CAZEAV010000056.1:0-9617 GCA_964510215.1 uncultured Iamiaceae bacterium | reverse complement strand
GTTGCGCTTCCCGAAACCGAAAGGCAAGGGGTTCCATGTGGCGGTGCTCCATGCAAACGTGGGTGGCCAGGCCGACCACGCGCCGTACAGCCCGTGTTCGTTGGACGACCTGCGCAGCTCGGGTTACGACTACTGGGCACTGGGACACATCCACCGCAGCGCCGAACTGGGGGACGGCCATCCGCTCGTCGTCTACCCCGGCAACCTCCAGGGCCGGAGTCCCAAGCCCAGCGAAGGGGGTCCCAAAGGGGCTGTGGTGGTCGACGTGGACGGCAAGACCGCATCGAGCAGGTTCGTCGCGCTGG
Source organism: uncultured Iamiaceae bacterium (assembly GCA_964510215.1). GTDB lineage: Bacteria > Actinomycetota > Acidimicrobiia > Acidimicrobiales > Iamiaceae > JAFDWI01. The sequence goes on along the minus strand of CAZEAV010000056.1, from coordinate 9,312 downwards.
ATGCGGTGCGCTTCGACCACGTCGAGGTCGCGATCGACGGCCTGGGCCTCGACGGACTCGAACAGGCACTCATGGACGTGGCCGAGGACGCGGTCGAGCGCGCGGGCGGGCGGCCACTGGTGCTGCGCGGGCACATCGGCGGCCGTGGTGACCTCCACGACGAACTCGCACGCATCGATCGGCGGGCCGAACTGCTGGAGCGGTTGCGCGATCTGACGCGCCACAACGAACCGTTCATCTGGTGGGACGATCTCACCTGGCGGACCCGACCGGCCATCGACATCGCCGAGCGTGCGTCCGGTGACGACTTCGTCGCGGATCTGCTGCGCGAAGCCGACCGGAGCGCACCGCTCGAGTCGTGGATTCCCGGGCTGGGAGTGGAGTACCGCAACTGGTTGGGGGACCGGGTGCCGCGTTTCGACGACGTGGACGTCTTCGCCGACGCGGTCGACACCGCGCTGGTCGCGCTGCTCGAGGATTCCTGAAGGGAAGGGCTTCTATGCACATCGAGGGATGGTCCATCGACGCTTTCGGGGCGTTGTCGGATGTCGAACGCTCCGGAATCCCCGAAGGGCTCACCGTCATCCACGGTCCCAACGAGGCGGGAAAGTCGACGCTGCGCCATTTCGTGCTCGGCGTGCTCTTCGGGTTCCCGGCCGGGAACACCAGCTACCCGCGGTACACGCCTCCCGGTGGCGCCGTGCGGTCGGGGCGGTTGTTCCTGCAGTCCGAAGGAGAGGAGTTCGTGCTCTCCCGCCTGGAGAAGAAAGGATCGCGCGCGGGTGAGTTGACCCTGCTCGGGCCGGACGGCAAGGCGCGGAGCGACGCGGAGCTCACCGCGTTGCTGGGCGGTCTGTCCCGGAACGTGTACGACAAGATCTTCGCGATCGGCCTGGACGAACTGAACGACCTGGGAGCACTCACCGACGGTGACCTGCAGGACCACCTGCTCTCCGCCGGGGTCACCGGTGCCGGTCGGGTCGCGACGCGTGCCCGGAACGATCTGCGGAACCGCGCCGGTCGGCTGCACAAGGCGCGGTCGGGGTCCACCGAGGTGGCCGAGATCCGCGAGCGGCTGCGCGACGTCGAGGTGCGCCTCAGCGCGGCGCAGCAGGCCGCGCGGGAACTCGATGATCGGCGCGAGGCGCTGTCGGCGAAACGTCGCCACGCGGCCGACCTGGCCTCCTCGGAACGGGCGGCGACCCGTGCCGCGCAACGTGCGGAGCGGTTGAGCGAACTGTGGCCGGCCTACCTCGAAGCCGCCGATGCCGCGGCGGAGCTGGACACACTTGGAACCGCGACCGTGGAGCTGGCGGACGATGCCGGCGACACGCTGACCTGGCAGCTCGCGGCGGTGGAATCCGCAGAGGCCGAGGTCGCGACCCGCCAGGACGGCCTGGATCGCGCCCTGGCAAAGCTGGGGACGCTCGAAGCCTCGAACCTTCCCGACCTGGCGGCGCTGGGTCCGGACCTGGCCGCACTGCAGCACCGTCTCAGCGGCTGGGCGCACCAGGAATCCGAGGCGAACGCCCGGACCGAGGAGCTGGCCGAGCTCGGTCGTCGCCTCGATTTCGAACTGGATGCGGTCGGGATCGCCGACGCCACCGAGTTGTCGCGGATCGGTGCCGCGGTGGCCGCCCGTGATCATCTCCGGGTGACCCGCAACGCGTTCGACGAGAAAGCCGACGCCCGTCGGCGCGCCGCGGACGAGGTGGAGATGCAGACCAAGGAGGTGTTCGACGCCGAGGCCGCGGTGCGCACGGCGAGCGACGCCTTGGACAACGCGCCGGCCGATCTTTCCGCGCAGTCACTCCGTGTGGAGTCGGACCGCGCGGCCCGGGAGGCGCTCCTGCTGGACCGTCTGTCCGATGATCTCGTCGAACTCGAGCATCATCGACGGGACCTGGCGGTCGCCGAGGGGGGAACCCGCGACGCGCAGCAGACCTCCGACACGCTGTCACGCGTGCTCGAGCCCCGCCGGGTGCTCGTGGCGCTGGCCGTCGTGCTGGCCATGGGCGCGGTCGTCGCCGGCATCGTCGTGGGTGTCGGTGCCGGTGTGATCCTGGGCGTGGCGGCGGTGATCCTGGGCGCGTCGTCGCTGGCCATGCGCCAGGGCGGATCTGGCCCACTCGACGAGGACGCCCGTCGGGAACTCACCGCGAAAGTGAACATCCTCGAGCGGAAATGCCTCGACAGCGCGCAGATCCTCGGATTCGCCGCATTGCCCGAGCTGCACCAGGTCGCCACCGCCAAAGCCGAGCGTGACCGCCAGTCCGCCGCGCTGACGACGCTCGTCGCGGCCGACAACCGCCTCGGCACCGCTCGGGCCGCGATGCGCGCCAAGAAGAACCACCTGGCCGAGCTGGCCAAGGCACATGACAGTGCCCTCGGGGCGTGGCAGGAATGGCTCACCGAACACCAGCTCCCCGCGGCGCTGCGCCCCGAAGGGGTGGACGAATGGCTGTCGCACCTCGACCAGGCGAGGGCGTTGGACGATCAGATGCGACTTGCCCGGCGACGTCTGGCCGAGTTGCACTCGGCGCTGGAGGAAGCTCCCAAATCGGTGATCGAGCTGACCGACCGGGCCGAGCAGGCTTCGCGCGCCGGCGTCGGCGGCACGACCCACGGCGGACTGATTCCCGCCTCGATCACCCCTCCCCGGGTGGATTCCACCGTCGGAGAACTCCAGGCGGTCGTCGCGGCGGTCTCGGATCTGGTCGGGGAGGCCTCGGCAACCGATCACGAGGTCACCCGTCAGCGTGACCAGGTCGAGGTGCTCCGCAGCGAACTGGAACGGGCGCTCGGCGCACGCGACGAAGCCACGGCGGCGCTGGCGGCCACCTACGAAGCGGCCGGGGTGGGCGACTCGAACGAGTTCCGCCGGCATCTGGCCGAGCGTGATCGTCGCCGCACCTTGCAAGCCACGGTCGCGTCCTTCGAACGTCGCCTGGCCACCGAGTCGGGCGCTCAGGCCGACGAGGACCGGGCGGCGCTCGCCGAACGCACCCCGGACGAGTGGGTCGCCGGACGCGAGGCGGCAACCGAGAAGGCGCGCGAGCTGGCGGTGGCCCGCGACGAGGTGCTGCTCGATGTCGGCGCCACCGAGGCCGAGGTGACGGCCATCACCGAATCGGCCGACCTCGCGACGCTCGCGCTGGCGCGCGAGGAACTCATCGAATCGCTCCGACGGGCCATCCGGCGCTGGACCGTACTGCACGTCGCCGCCGGGCTCATCGACCACACCCTGGAGCGGTATCTGGACGAACGCCAGCCGGCGGTGCTCCAACGTGCCGAAGCGCACCTCGCGACGATCACCGACGGCCGGTACACCACGGTCCGTCTCGACCCGTCCGACGACGCCACCCCGCGTCTCACGGTCGTCGACGACCGGGGCCGGGCGCACGAACCGCGCGGGCTGAGCCGAGGCACGGTCGAGCAGGTGTACCTGTGCCTGCGGCTGGCCCTGGCCGAACAGCACCATCAGGCCCTGCCGTTGTTGCTCGACGACATCCTCGTCAACTTCGACCCCGAGCGCGCCGAGACCACCACGAAGGTGCTCCGCGACGTCGCGAAGACCCATCAGGTCATCGTGTTCACGTGCCACCCCTGGGTTGTCGAGATCATGGGCGAAATCGCGCCCGAGGCGGCCATGGTCGATCTCGTGGATCGGGTCGCGTGAGCAGCCGGTGTCGGCCACGGTGACCGGTTCCGGGCGCGCCGGCCGACAACCATTGCCGGTGTGATCCGAGCATCGAGGGCCGCCTTCGTCGCGCTGGCGGTGTCGGCGGTGGCGGTCCTGTCGATGTCGGCCGCCTTCGGCGCGCCGCCCCCACCGTCCACTCCGCCGGCGCGCGCGACGATCACGTTCGATGTCGGTTCCGGGCACGTGTTGGCAGCCGACAACGCCCACACCCCCGAGCGCGTCGCAAGCACGTTCAAACTGCTGACGGCGCTCGTCATCCGGGCCAGCGTCCCCGTCGATGCCGAGGTGAAGGTCACCGCGCGGGCGGAGAAGGTGCCGCCGCTCAAGCTCTCGATGACCGCGGGCAGCACCTGGCGGGCAGGTGACCTGCTCCACGCGATGCTCATCGCCTCGCTGAACGACGCGGCCACCGCGTTGGCCATCGAGGCCGGTGGGGGATCGTTGGCCGGATTCCATCGGGCGGTCACGGCCGAGGCCCGACGGCTGGGACTCGCCGACAACCCCACGCTCGAGGACCCGGCCGGACTCGACGGCGACGAATCGGTGGGGGGAGGGAACCTGATCAGCGCGCGCGATCTGGCGATCGTCACCCGGGCATTTCTGGACGATCCCCTGCTAGCGGGCATCGTGCGGATGCAGTCGTACCACTTCAAGGGCGGGGACGGCCGCCCGCACGTGGTGTGGAACCACAATGCTTTTCTCTCGATCTATCCGGGGGCGATCGGAGTCAAGACCGGTTACACCGAACGGTCCAAACACTCGCTCGTCGCCGCCGCGACCCGCAACGGGCGGACGCTCGCCACGATCGTCATCGGTTCCGATGATCCGGTCGGTGTCGCCACCGCGAACCTGGACGCGGCATTCGCCACCCCGCGCGACGCCGCCGGTACCGGCGATGTGCTGCCGGCCCAGCGCATCGCGCCCAGCGCGGTGAAAGGCGGCGACATCGCCGAGCGGCCGGCGACCTTCACCGCGACGGTACCTCCCGCGACCTCGAGCAGCCTGCAGGCCGTGGCCGTGGTGGTGATCACGGCGCTCGTGTTGGCCCTGGCCGCTACGCTCGTGGTCGTTGTCCGCCGTCGATCCCCACGCACCAGAGCAGTCCGCGCTCGAATCGATCGAGCGTGACCTCCTCGCGGCAGACCGCGCCCTGACCCGCATCGAAGAGGGCACCTACGGTTCGTGCGTCGTGTGCGGGGCATCGCTGGAGCCCGACGTGTTGGTAGCGGACCCGCTCGTCGAACACTGCGGTGCGCACACACCCGATGTGTCGGCTGGAAACGGGTTCGGTCAGACCGCCTCGGAATCGACCGGCGTCGCGTCGCCCTGACCGGGGTCGGCGTCGGGGTCGTAGAGATGGATCCGATCGCCGAGCGTCACCTCGCCGGCATCGAGTGCGACCCACCGGGCCCCGACGTTGGGCAGGTACCGGCGGGGGGCGTCGAGGGCGGCCTCCAGTGCGTAGATGATCCCGCCGTGGGTCACTGCCAGCGCCGATCCGTCCGGGGTCACTCGAGCGGCGATGTCGACCAACGCCGCCCGCGCGCGTTCGAGCAGCGAGGCATCGGACTCCCAACCCGGCGGGCGACGTTCGATCGCCCGGTCTTTCGGGTCGTCCGCGAGGTAGCCGGGCCACTCGGCGGCGATCTGGGCTCGGGTGAGCCCCGACCATTCACCGGCATCCCGTTCGATCAGCCGGTCGTCGGTGACGACCGGTCCGACGCCGAGGATCTCGCTGATGATCGAGGCGGTGGTGCGCGCCCGCTGAAGCGTCGAGGACACGATGAGATCGACCGCGCCGAGGCGCTCGGCCGCGTGCGACGCCTGGCGGCGACCATGCTCGGACAGTGGCGGATCGGCCTGGCCCTGCCATCGACCCAGCGCGTTCCATTCCGATTCACCGTGGCGTACCAGCAGGATCCGGCTCATCGACCCAAGACCGTACCCGGTGTGCGGATACGCTCGATACCCCATGTCTTCGTCGTCCATCGACCGGTTCGTGCAGCCCGATGCGTGCACGGCCGGCCACCGGTGAATCGCGCCGCGGGGTCCTCGGGGCCACGCCAGACCCACCGGTCCACCAGCGCACGAGGCGCACTGCGCGCCCGACCCGCACCCACGCGCCCGGCGAAACGGAAGCCGACGGCCGGGCAGGGAGGCACGAAACCGTCGGCCGCGCCCGCGCGCGGTGCCAAAAGCGGCGCGCCGTCGCAGCCCGGCCGTGCCAGGGCCCGCACGCCTCGTCGTACCCCGGATCCCTTCGTTCCCGGACCCGCACGTCCGGGCCGTCGGCTCGGCGTGTCCTATGACCTGGAAGGCCCACGGGTCCGACTGGGAATCCTCTGGTTCATCGTCGTGTTCGGCTCACTGGCCGTGGGGCGGATCGCCTCGGACCTGGCGCTGACCGGGTTGGTCTATGCGGTGGTGGCCGCGGTGGCGGCCGGTCAGATCGTCGTCGCCTGGACCAGGCCCACTTCGGAGGTCCTGCGGGGAGCGGCGATGCTCATCGCGTTCGGCGTCGGGGTCTCCGCGATGTTCGGAGCCAGGGCGCTGGGTGGAGCAATGGTCGCGGGTGTCGTGGCCGGGATCGTCGTCGGTGCGAGCCAGATCACCCGGAGACGGCCGGTTCTGGCGTCGGCGGCGCTCGTGCTGCAGGCGTCGGTGCCCACCGGGTTGGTGGCGGCCTGTGTGATCCTCACGACCCGGTACGAGATCGGTGCCGCGGTCATTCTCCTGGCGATCGTCATGGCGTTCGATCTGGGGGATTTTCTGATCGGCTCAGGCGCGGGCAGTCGCCTCGAGGGACCGGTCGCCGGCGCCGTGATGATCGTGCTCGTCGGCGCCGTCGCTGCGATCGTCGATGCGCCGCCGTTCCACGGCGCACTGGCGTACGCCTTTGCGGCCGGGGCCGTGGTGCTGTGCCCGCTGGGACAGGTGGCCGCATCCTGGCTGCTACCCGACGCGGCCACCCGGGCCGGCGCGCTCAGGCGACTCGATTCACTCCTCATGCTCGCGCCGGCATGGGCGTTCTTCTCGGGCCTCGTTGCGTCGCATCTGTGAGGTCGCCCGGAGGGGCCCCGGCATCGCAGTATGGTGTCGGACAGGTTTCGGCGATCGGTGATCCGGCATGGACGACGAACTCAACGAGGTTCTCGACGGACACTTTCTCGACGGACTCGGTGACCGTGCCATCGACGAGCTCCGGGCGATGCGGGCGCGTTGCCAGCGAATCGAGACCCGGCTGTCCTTTCTCCGTCGGCTCGCCCAGGGGCGGATCGACATCGTGACGAGCGAGCTGCAGCGGCGTTCGGCCGGGGAGGATCCGGGGGATCTCGGAGGACTCATCGCGAGCCTCCCCGACGTGCTGGCCGACCGGACCCGCTCGTCCGGTGCGGGCCATCTTCCCCAATACCTGGAACCAGGTCGCATCGAGGGCGAGTTGGTCGACGAGTTCACCGGTTTGGAGATCGAAGCCCGGCTGGGCGACGTCGGCGCGGCATCGGAGGCCTGGCTCACCGGCGCCCGCGACCAGCTCGTCGACTACGAGAAGCGGGTGTCGACGCTGCGCCGCTCGCTGTTCGAACGGATCGACACGCTTACCGAGGAGCTCGCGCGTCGCTACCGGGCGGGCGAAGTGGACATCGACTCGGTCATCGCCGGCTCGTGAACGATCGCGCCCGGTCGGGTTCGCGCTCGGATCGCGGGTCGCCATAGCGTTGTCGGCGTGAAGGACGAGATCGAGCAGCACTGGCGTGACCTCGGTGGGTTCATCCGGGACCAGCGCCACCTGGGTCAGCTCTCGCTGCGCAAGCTTTCCGAGATGGCCGGCATCTCGAATCCGTACCTCTCCCAGATCGAGCGGGGGCTGCGCAAGCCGTCGGCGGAGATTCTCCGCCAGATCGCGTCGGCGTTGCACATCAGTGCCGAGACGCTCTATGTCCGTGCCGGAATCCTGGACGAACCCGGCGCGCCGACCGATCTGATCGCCGAGATCCGTCGCGCCCCCGATCTGGACGAGGAGCACAAACGGGCGCTGGTGAACCTCTATGAGATGTTCCGGCGTGAACGGGCGGCGAGTGCGGAGGGGACCCCAGACGGCGACCTCTCCGACGAGGAGATGGGCGACGATTCCGATGGCGGTCCCGGGATCGTCACCGACGCGGAATCATCTGCCACGGCTGGGCGTTGAACGACGTCGTGACCTCGCTCGGTGTCATCTCGCTGCACACCTCGCCGCTGATCCAGCCCGGATCGGGCGACAGTGGCGGGATGAACGTGTACGTCCGCGAGCTCGTCGGTGCGCTCGCCCACGCCGGGGTGCGCTGTCAGGTGTATGTGCGTCGCTGGGACGACGGGCTGGCCGACACGGTCGAGGTGGAGCCCGGGGTCGAGGTGGTGCACGTCACGGCAGGCCCGCCTGATCTGGCCAAGGAGAAGCTTCCGGCAGTCGTCGACGAGTTCACCCGGGGCGTGCGCGACCGCCTGTCCGAACGCCCCGTCGACGTGCTGCATGCCAACTACTGGCTTTCCGGCGTGGTCGGGCACGAACTCAAACATGCGTTGGACGTGCCGTTGGTGTCCACGTTCCACACGCTGGCCCGGGTCAAAGCGGCCACGGGCGACGCCGAACCGCAGCGGCGGGTCGAGGCCGAGGCACGGGTCATCCGCTGTTCGGACACGATCACCGCATCGTGTTCCGCCGAGGTCGACCAGCTCGAGCATCTGTACGCGGCGGATGCGGGTCGCATCGAAGTCGTCCCGCCCGGCGTGGACCGGGCATTCTTCTCGCCGGGGAGTCGGGCGGGCGCCCGTCGGGCACTGAACCTGGCTGACGAGACGCCGGTGATGCTGTTCGTCGGGCGCGTCCAGCCGCTCAAAGGGCTGGACGTGGCCATCGGTGCGCTGGCCGAACTGCGGCGGGACCACCCCGACGCGATGCTCCTTGCGGTCGGCGGGCCGAGCGGCATCGACGGGACGCGCGAGAAGCGGGCCTGTGTGCGCCTGGCCGAGCGGCTGGGGGTCGCGGGTGCGCTGAAGTGGGTCGACCCGCAGCCGCACCACACGTTGTCCACCTACTACCGGGCTGCCGACGTCGTGGTGATGCCGAGCCGGTCCGAATCGTTCGGGCTCGTCGCCCTGGAAGCCGCGGCCTGCGGAATTCCGGTGGTGGCCGCGGATGTCGGCGGGTTGCGCACGATCGTCGTGGACCGCGAGACCGGCCGCCTGGTGGCGGGACGGGACCCGGCGGATTACGCGGCGGCAGTGGCGGAGTTGCTGGACGACCCGGTCGCCACGGCTGCCATGGCTCAGCACGCCGCGCAGCGCGCCCGTACCTACACCTGGTCGATGGCCGCGGCCCGACTCCGGCGGATCTACGCGGATGTGGTCCAGCGCGCACCGCTCCCCTGCGGCTGAGCAAGACTCACCCGAGTGCTTCGGAGCGTTGCCGTGACGCGGTGACCGCATCGAGCAGCGCGGCGCGCACACCGGCGCGCTCCAGAACGGCGAGCCCGGCGGCCGTGGTGCCGCCCGGCGAGGTCACCGCCGCGCGCAGGTCCGCCGCGCCCGGGTCGGATTCGGTGAGCAGGCGCGCCGCGCCGAGCAGGGTC
>CAZEAV010000055.1:0-9818 GCA_964510215.1 uncultured Iamiaceae bacterium | reverse complement strand
GGGAACCAGGAAGGTGCTCTGGTCCGCCCTCAGCCACCACTTTCGACCGGACGGCGCGGGCGATCACCGGATGGTTCCGACCCAGGGCGAACACGCCGAACCCGGAGAGAAAGTCCAGGTAGTCGAGGCCCTGATCGTCGACGAGGTGCGCGCCGTGTGCCGATTCGTAGAAGCGGTCGGAGCCGGTGAGCTGCAGGACGCGGACCATCTGGTGGTTCAGGTGGTCACGGTGCAGGTCGAAGTTCCGACCGCGGTTGGCTTCGAGCAGTTCTTGAAGATCGAACGCCATCGGAAATCGGATCAGCCCTTTCTCGACTCGGGGGTACTGGGGTGTGCTGCCGCCCGGGTCGTCCCAGCGTAGATCCGCGTCCCGCGCGTCGGTCGATCCCGTGACCGCGCGAACGTGGGGCTCCGGAGAATTTCCCCTTGCAATCGCACGGGAAAAAGGGCATGATTACAGCGTTGTAATTCCACGACTGTCGTGCCGGCTCCGGTCGGGCGGCGGTGATGGTCGACGAGATCAGGGGTGCCCGGGGGCAGTTCAGGACCGGCGCCCGTCGAGTAGGAATCCACCCCACACCCGGGAGGTCGGATGTCAGTACGAGAACCGATGTCGGTCACCGATGACGCAGAAGCCGGGACTCAGGAGTGGCACCAGTATGCCAACTGCCTGGGAGTCGACCCGGACCTGTTCTTTCCCGAGCGTGGTGCATCCACCCGAGAGGCCAAAGAGGTGTGCCGGGGCTGCGTCGTGCGTGAGGAATGTCTCGAATACGCCCTGGTGAACGGGGAGAAGTTCGGGATCTGGGGTGGGATGAGCGAACGGGAACGCCGCCGTATCCGCCGTCAGCGGGTCCTCGCCCGTCAGGCCGCCGCACACACCGCATGATCTGGCCGCCCGCGAGGCGGCATCAGCGGACCGGACGGCGGCGGAGCCGCCCCTCGATCGTCTGATCGACCGACAGATCCAGACCGGACCAGTCGGCCGGATCGATCGCATCGAGCACGGATGCGGGAACCAGCCCGACCAGCTCGCAACCCACGACGCGGACGCCGTGGTCACCGCCCGCTGCTGCGACGGCGGCGGTGACAGCCGCGGGACCGACCACTTCGGGAGCGACCAGATTGCACGACACCTGGAACGAAGGCCCCACCTCGAGGCCGAGCGTGCGGACCTGGGGTGAGCGGACGGCCGTGGCGACCCGGCGGACCGCCCCCAGATCCGGCGCGGTCACCCGGACGTTGTAGGCGACGAGCACCTCCCGCGCCCCGACCGCGCAGGCTCCCGCGCTCGGGTGCGGTTGGGGTGGGCCGTAATCGGGTCGCAGCGAGGCGAACGCGCCACGGCGGACCTCGGGCAGGCTGCGCTCGGGTCCGTAGGAGAAACACGGCACGCCCAGCTCGTGTGCCGCCCATGCTGCGAACGCGTCGCGGGCCGCGATCGCGTCAGCCATCGTCGCGTCGGCCAGCGGGACGAAGGGCACCACGTCGACCACGCCGATGCGGGGGTGCACCCCCCGGTGATCCGCGAGATCGAGCCGCGCCAGCGCGGCAGCGGCGAGGAGGCGGGGCGCCCGGACCCCGACGAGGGTGAACACCGACCGGTGGTGGAACGGGTCGGCATGCACATCCAGCAGGTCCGCCCCGCACGCCGCGGCGAACGCGTCGAGGGTCTCGGAGTCCCGACCTTCGGAGACGTTCACGACGCATTCGAGCACGGCCGCATCGTGGCACATGCGGGGCAGATCGGTGGGGTGGTACGACAGCCGCGCGACGTGTAGCCTGAGAGTCGTGGCTATCACACCGTTGCTCTCGTTTCTCGACGGCCCCGAACTGTTCATCGTCGGGGCGATCATCCTCGTGCTCTTCGGTGGCGCCAAACTTCCGCAGTTGGCGCGGTCGCTCGGCTCTGCGCAGCGGGAATTCAAGAAAGGCGTGTCCGGTGACGACGACGGTGGCTCGTCGAACAACACCCCGAACGCCACCACTCCTGCGCAGACGTCCGAGTCGGCCAACACCTCGGACTCGGACAAGGCCTGAATTCCCGGCGGATTCACCCGTCGGGACAGGACCTCCTACACTGAGCCGCCATGTCCGAGATCGCTGCTGAACCCGTCGAGCCGCCGCGCGGCCACGCCCGCATCGTGTACCTCGGCCCGGTCGCCCCGCACTGGGAGGTGCAGTCCGATTTCGGCGACCGGAACCTGATCGAGGACTTCCGCGCCCGGGTCATCGCGCGCCTGCAACTCGTCCCGCCGCACGACCCGCAGTTCCGACGGAATCGGGAACGGTGCGTGCGTGACGCCGAGCGGGAGAACATCCTGCTGGACTGGGATCTGGGCTTCACCGCCGAATAGCTCGTGACGTGACCGATGTTCGGTCGCAAGCTCGTAGAATCCCAGACGTGAAGTTCCTCGTGCCCCCCGAAGCGGCAGCCGCATCGGCCGTCGACGCGGTCGCGCCCGATGATCCGGACCGCTTCCTGAACCGGGAACTGTCCTGGCTGGACTTCAACGAGCGGGTGCTGGAGACGGCCACGTTCGCCGACGTGCCGGTCTTGGAGAAGGCCAAGTTCTGCGCCATCTTCTCGGACAACCTGGACGAGTTCTTCCAGGTCCGGGTGGCCGGACTGAAAGACCAGGTCGCCGCCGGATTCGGCCAGCCGAGTCCCGACGGCCGGACCCCGGCGCAACAGCTCAGCGAGATCGCCAGAGGCACCCGCGCGCTGGTGGAACGCAGCGAGGAGATCTTCCTCACCCAGGTCGTTCCCGAGTTGGCCGCGGCGGGCATCGTGCTCTCGGACTGGGATTCGCTCGACGACGTGGACACCAAGTTCCTCGTCACCGAGTTCGAGGACCGGATCTTCCCGGTCCTCACCCCCTTGTCGGTCGACCCCGGACATCCGTTCCCCTACATCTCGTCGCTTTCGCTGAACCTCGCCGTTCGGGTGCGCGATCCGCACACCGGCGAGCGACGGTTCGCCCGGGTGAAGGTGCCCGCCACGCTGCCGCGTTTCGTCGTCCTGCCCGACGGGGAACGGTTCGTCCCGTTGGAGAAGGTGATCTCGGCGCACCTGGGTCAGCTGTTCGAGGGGATGGAGATTCTCGAACACGTCCCGTTCCGGGTGACCCGCAACGCGGACCTGACCCTGGAGGAGGAGGAAGCCGACGACCTGTTGGTGGCCGTCGAGCTGGAGCTGCGTCGACGTCGCTTCGGCCGGGCGGTCCGCCTCGAGATCGACGCCAGGGCGTCGCAGGAGGTGCGGGACCTGTTGATCCGTGAGCTGGAGCTCACCGACGACGACGTGTACGAGTACTTCGGTCCGCTCGACCTCGGTGGGTTGTGGGCGCTGGGTGATCTGGACCGTCCCGACCTCAAGGACCGCCCCTGGGCGCCGGTCACTCCGCGGCGGCTCACCCCCGGTGACGACGACCGAAACGACTTCTTCGCCACGATCCGCGACGGTGACCTGCTGGTCCACCATCCCTATGAGTCGTTCGTGACCTCGGTGGAGGAGTTCATCCGCCACGCCGCGCGCGACCCCCAGGTCCTGGCCATCAAGATCACGCTGTACCGCACCTCGGGGCGCAGCGCGATCGTGCAGTCCCTGATCCGCGCCGCGGAGCTGGGCAAACAGGTGGCGGCGCTGGTGGAACTCAAAGCACGCTTCGACGAGGCGAACAACATCGAATGGGCCCGCGCGCTCGAAGAGGCCGGGGTGCACGTCACCTACGGGTTGGTCGGACTCAAGACGCACTGCAAGACCACGCTGGTGGTGCGCGACGAGGGCGGCGTCCTGCGGCGTTACTGCCACATCGGTACCGGCAACTACAACGACACCACGGCCAAGACCTACGAGGATGTCGGACTGTTCACCTGTGACGAATCCCTGGGACGAGACTGCACCCAGCTTTTCAACTTCCTCACCGGGTACTCGCGCAAGGTCGACTACGAGCAGCTCCTGGTCGCTCCCCATACCCTGCGCCAGGGGCTGGACGAGTTGATCGCGAACGAGGCCGCCGCCGCTCGGGCCGGCCGCCCGGCCTCGATCCTGATGAAGATGAACAGCCTGGTCGACCCGGCGATGATCGACGCGCTGTACGCCGCATCCCGGGCGGGTGTGTCGGTCGATCTGATCGTGCGGGGAACCTGCTGTCTGCGACCCGGCGTGAACGGCCTGAGCGAGCACATCCGGGTGAAATCGCTCATCGGCCGCTACCTGGAGCACTCCAGGATCTTCCGCTTCGCGAACGGTTCGGGCCCCGAGCGTCCGGCGACGTTCATCTCCTCGGCGGATCTGATGCCCCGGAACCTGGACCGTCGCGTCGAGACGATGGCTCCGGTCCACGACCCGACGAGCGTGGACAGCCTGGTGCGGATCCTGGACGTCGAACTCGCCGACGATCAGCTCTCCTGGGTGCTGGACCCGGCGGGTGAGTGGCACCGGATCCGCAACGGTCGCGACGGGTCTTCGCGACCGAGGAACGCACATGTCGCCCTGCAGGAGATCGCCCTGGGAGGCACCCGACGCCACGTGCTCGAAGACGACACCGTCGACGCACCGGGCACCCAGGAGTGAACGTGGACGAGGTGAAGGTGCGGGCCGCCGGCGGCGTCATCTGGCGCGACCGGGGCATGACCGAGGTCGTGGTGGTCCATCGGCCGCGCTATGACGACTGGTCGTTCCCCAAAGGCAAATGCGAGTCGGGCGAGAGCGACGTCGACTGCGCACGTCGGGAGGTCGCCGAGGAGACCGGCCTGTGGTGCGATCTGGGCGCCGAACTCTCGCCGGTGGTCTATCCCGATCGGTCCGGGCGCATCAAGCAGGTGCGGTATTGGGCGATGACGCCGACTGCGACCGCGGTCACCTGGGACGACGAGGTGGACGTGCTGTGTTGGCTCGGGCTCACCCGGGCGGCCCGGGTGCTGACGTACGAACGCGACGCGTTGGTCCTGGATTCGTTCTGTGCCCTGGCCGGTGCCTGAGCCGGCGGTGGGTGACCAGGCGGCCGGAGTCGGGGCCACTCCTACAATTCAGCACCAGTGAGCACCGCCGACCACCACGCGGGCTGGCAGCCGTTGTCGAAGCCCACCGCTGCGGAGGGACCGCGGATCACGTCCGCCTTCACGCGCCTGGCCAGAGCTCACGCGATGTCCACCGCGGCCGACGCGCTGTTCGCCACCGCGTTGGCGGGTTCACTGTTCTTCTCGATTCCGGTCGGCCAGGCCCGCACCAAGGTCTTCGCCTACCTGGCGGGGGCCATGGCCCCGTTCAGCCTGCTGTCGCCCCTGATCGGGCCGGCGATCGACCGCATCGCCGGTGGGCGCCGGTTCATGGTGATCCTCTCGCTGGGGTTGCGCGCCCTGTTCGCGTTCGTGCTCATCACCACGTTCGACGACCTCGCGGTGTTTCTGCCGCTCGCGTTCGGGATCCTGGTGTTGCAGAAGGGCTATTCGGTCGCTCGCAGCGCGCTCGTGCCCACGACGGTCCGATCGGAATCGGATCTGGTCCGGGCCAATTCCAAACTCGCGCTGCTGAGCGGGATCATGGGATTCGTCGCAGCCGGTCCGGGGTTGTTGGCGCTCCACTTCGTGGGACCGGAGGGCAGCCTGGTGCTGGCGGCGGCGGTGTACGTGGTCGGGCTCGTCTTCTCGTTCAAGCTCCCACCGGCGAGGGTGGCACGCGAAGCCGCCGGTGCGGGCGAGCACCAGGCGCTGCACGTACCGTCGATCCTGCTCGCGGCCGGGGGCATGGGGCTGTTGCGGGGCATCGTCGGGTTCCTGTCGATCCTGGTGGCATTCGGGTTGCGCAGCGGTGATCGACCGCTGTGGGAGTACGGGGTGGTCGGGGCTGCCGCGGTCGCAGGGTCTCTGATCGGCTCGCTCGTGGCTCCCAAGCTGCGTGACGTCATGCGCGAAGAGGCGATACTGATCACCGCGCTCGGTGCGGTGGTGGTGGCCGCGGCGCTGTCGGTGGTCGCATTGAGCGGGGTGTTGGCGCCGTTGGTGATCGCGCTGGCCGTCGGCGTGGCCGCTTCGGGTGGCAAGCAGGCGTTCGACGCGATCGTGCAACGGGACGCGCCCGAGGCGAACCGTGGACGGTCTTTCGCCCGATTCGAGACCCGGTTCCAGATTCTCTGGGTGATCGGCGCGGCGATCGCGGTCATCCCCATGTCCCTCGAGGTGGGCTTTGCCGTCGTGCTGGCCGTCGCGGTGTTCGCGACGTTCACCTACGGGGTGGGCCTCCTCGCGGCCCGCCAACGCGGTGGTGCGCCGCCCACCGTCGCCACGGCTGCCGCGACCGAGGTGGAGGCGAAGATGTCGGCGGTGTCGGGCGCGGCCCGGCGTCGGGCCGGACGGACCGCCCAGTCGGTGTGGGGCAGGGTGAACCCGAGGCGCCATCCCGGCGCAGCGCCTGACGAGGACCGCGCGGATTCCCCTGGAGCCAACCCGCGTGGCGGTTCCGCGTTCTGAGTCGGTGTGCTCAGGCTTCGAGGTCGATGCGTGCCAGCCACAGACCGGGGGCGTCGACCTCCGCGACCGTGGGCAGATGCTCCGGCGATTCCCACAGCCGGTTGAGACCGTCGTCGCCGGCGCGTTCGGCCACCCCGTCGGCGAACGCGCGCCCACGGTCCAACAGCTCCTGTCCCAGTTCCATCCCGAAGAGACGACTGGTGAACAGGTCCGCGTCGGATTCGGCGACCCGGCGGCGACGTAGCGCCTCGGAAAGGCGCGGGTAGTCGGAGATGAGATGCCCGCCGACCACGTCGACGGTGTGGTCCACATAGCCGACGATCACCGCGACGAGGGCGTCGATCCGGGAGCGCCGCTTTCTCTGTTCGGGCCCCGAGGATGCACCCACGATGATCTCCGGATCGCCCAGGATCCGCTGGAACGACTCCAACGCCTGGGGGTTCATGGGGTCGATCTCGCCCAGGTGGCGTTCCAGGGCGTCCGGATCGGGTTCGAACCCGGCGGCGTAGTCGGACAGCAGACCGTCGAGTGCCTCGTGCACATGCGGGATGGCCAAAACCGCGTGGCTAGCCAGCTCGTGCAGGCAGATCGCGAGGCGGACGTCGTCGGCGTCGAGATCCCACTCGGTGGCAAAGGAATCGATCACGTCGCAGAGCACCATGATCGACGCGCCCTCGGGGCGGGGGAGCGGCAGATCGTAGGTGCCGAAGTTGCGACGGGACAGGTGCCCGACGAGCGAACCCGCGGTCATGCCCAGCAGCATCGGGTTCAACATGGAGAGCATGTTCGTGAGCCACGACTCCATGCCGGTTTCGCCGGGGTCGGGATCGGTCGTCGCCGGTTTGTCGAACTGGCTGAGTTCGTCGCCCATGCCCACGAGGTCTTCCAGGCCCTCCACCGGTGGCTGGTCCTGGGCCGGATCCACCGACGGCGGGCCTTCCGTCGGGGTGTCGTCGCTGTTGATCTGGCGCGCGAGTGCCTCGAAGCGGGGCTTGTAGGCCTCGATCGTCCGCAGCACCCAGGTGGAGCGGGTGACCGGCTCGATGACGGTGGCCCGGCCGCCGGTGGTGACCGACAGCCCGGTCACCCCGTTGATCTGGACCTCGGCGACGCGGGCGAGCTGTTCGAGCCGGATGCGCTCGAGCGGGTCGATGTTCGACTCCACGCGGCCCTCGGTGGCGATCGCGAGTGCGAGCTGGGTTGCCGGCTGCCACGCGACGGGACCCTGTTGGCCGACGAGGCGGGCGAGGTCCCCGAAGAATGGCATGCCCCCGAACGGATTCTCCTGGCTCACGGCCGCCCACCCTTCCCAGATCGTGGTTCGCGCATCGGATTCGGTGTGGCTTGGGGAGTCACCCCCTCCATCGTAGGGGTGTCGAGCCCGCACGGGCGCCGTCGCCCGCACCCGCGGGTCGCGCCGACGGCGATGTGGACGCGATCGGCTCCAGCGGGCATCGTGGAGGAGATGCGGACCGTGGTGTTCACCGGTGCGGCGGGCCCTGCCACAGGGTCGGTCGTACGACGGATGATGGATCGGCTCGGCGAGGCGCGGGCGGTCGTGGTGGCGCCGAGACCCGTCGAGGTCCCGGGAGCGCAGGTTCACGTGATGGATCTCGTCGGTGGGGATCTCCGGGCCCATCTGCAGGGCGCGGAGGCCGTCGTCCATCTGGGGTTTGCGGTCGACGAGGCCGATCCTTATCAGCTCGGCGAGGGTCGGATTCCCGCGGAGGCACGCGCGGTTCTGGAGGCAGTGCGCCAGAGCGGGGCGGAAGATCTCGTCGTCGTGTCCAGCGCGCTGGTTCTGGGGGCGTCTCCGACGAACCCGGTTCCCTTGAGCGAGGACGCGACCGTTCGGCCGGCCCCGGGTTTCCGACCGGCGGTGGAGGCCGCGGAGGTCGAACGACTGATTGCGGAGCACGATGATGCGGCCGGCCACATCGCGGTGTTGCGGGCGGCTCCGGTGGTCGCGGACGGCACGCCGGGGTGGTTGGCCGCCGAACTGCATCGCTCGCTCGCCTACCCGACCGAGGACCACGACCCGAGGCTGCAGTATCTGCATGCGGACGATCTGGCCGATGCGGTGACGGCCGTGTTGTCCGCCAGGCCGGGTGGGGTGTACCACGTGGCGCCTGACGGGTCGCTCACGGGCGCACAACGGCGTGCGCTGGAGACCCGCCCGCGCCTGCGGGTCCCCGACCGCCTGGCCAGAGGTGCGGCGACGCTCCGGTCCGCGGTGCGTGGCACCCGCGGTCCCGAAGGGGTCCGTCCGTATCTGGAACACGAATGGCTGCTCGCGAACGACGCGCTGCGCGCGCTGGGCTGGGTGCCGACCCATTCGAATGAAGAGGCGTATGTGGCGGCGTTCCGTGCCGCACCCTGGTCGATGCTCGGTTCGGGACGTCGCCAGGAGCTCGTGCTGGGATCTGCCGGAGTCCTGGCCGCCGGCGTCGCAGTGGGGATCGGCGCGTTGGTACGTCGTCGGCACCATTGAGGAGACCGCGTGCCATCTACGATGGAGATCGTGGTCCGGGTCGGAATTGTCGTGTCGTCGAGTGATGTGCCCCCTGATGGGACGAACCTGCGGTGAACGCGCTCTTTTTCCTGGGAATCGTCGTGGTGGTGGTCGCGGTCGGCGGGTTCGTGCTGTGGCTGACCAGTCGCTCGCCGACCTCCACGGAGTCCTCCATCGATTCGTTTCGACGTGAGATGAACGCGCTGTCGCCGCAGGATTCCCGGTCCGGGGGCGCTTCGGTTTCAGATCCGGCACGCGGTGGGGTGACCCCCCGCCCGGCGCCCCCGAGGCATGCGGCCCCCACCGACGGCGAGCGCACCCGCACGAGGGAACACTGAGCTTGGCCCGCGACCTCGCCATCGACCTGGGCACGGCCAACACACTGGTGTACGCCAGAGGTCGAGGCATCGTGCTGAACGAGCCTTCGGTCATCGCGTTGAACTCACGCACCACCGAGGTGCTGGCGATGGGGCACGAAGCCTGGCAGATGATCGGGCGCACCCCCAGCTATATCGTCGCGGTCCGCCCCCTGCGTCAGGGAGCGATCACCGATTTCGACGTCACCGAGCGGATGATCAGATTGCTCCTGCAGCGAACCGGGGTCTCCCGGTTCAACCGTCCCCGGGTGGTGATCTGTGTGCCGTCCGCGATCACCGAGGTGGAGCGGCGTGCGGTGGTCGAGGCCACCCGACGTGCCGGCGCGGCCGACGCCCAGTTGCTGGAACAACCCATGGCCGCGGGGATCGGCGCCGCTCTGCCGATCAACGTGCCGGTCGGGTACCAGATGATCGACGTCGGTGGTGGGACCACCCAGACGGCGTTGGTCTACCTC